>NZ_JBEDTY010000030.1:0-238715 GCF_040119285.1 Alcanivorax sp. | reverse complement strand
GTGCTTGAAGGAATGAACAACAGGATCAAGGTCATCAAGAGGATGGCGTACGGCTTCCGGGATAACGACTACTTCTTCATGAAGATCAAAGCCGCTTTTCCCGGAATTCCGCGATGAACCTTTTTTTGTGGGTTGTACTAAGGGAAACAGCAGTGTGGCGTGTTAATTGGGAGAATGAGTGAAATACCTGAAGCGATAACGCCTCGGGAAAGATCAGCCTGCGACGGAAGGGGGGTGGGCGTTAGGCGTTGCCGGGGTTAACATGCTGTTGAGCCAGGCGCGCAAAATGCTAGGTCGCAAGGGTTTGGCCATCAGGGTGTCGCCGCCGACAGCCAGGCATTGTTGCAAACAGCTTTCGCTGCTGTTGCCGGAAATAAACAGGATGGGAATATCCGGGTTGCCGTTGCGCACCTCTCGGGCCACGGTGAAACCGTCCAGTATCGGGAGTTCCACATCCAGAATCAGCAGGTCAATGTCTCGCTGGTGATACAGGCGCAAGGCGGCCTCACCGTCTGCGGCCAACACATATTGGTGGCCGAGCTCTTCGATGATACGGCAGATGATCAGGCTGACAGCCTTATTATCTTCAACAACAAGAACATTCATCACTGATTTTTATCGTAGACAGGAAAGGATAACAAGGGTAAACCCCGTTTTTTCCGACCTGAAGTAGCTTGTAACCCCCCAGACGGAGTAGACAGTATGTTAATTTCGGTCAGTTTCATTATGATTGTCGCTCCCGGGCTCTTTAAACCAGCAGGCTGGCAGACAGTTGACGTGCCGATGACAATGCTGACGGGTCCGATTTTGCTTAATGGCAATGCCAAAGGTGTGAGGGTGGAGGTCGATGTACCATCGCAGAACGATCAATATTAATCGGGTGGTAAAGCTATTACAGGGTGCGGCTCGTTCCGGTGCCAGCATTCCCGAGATTCTGGACCAGTGTAATATTCCACGGCAATTGCTGGATGATCCGGAGGGGACCATTGAGCGGGATACCTTTATCCGCATGATGCTGCTGATCATGACCCAGACTCAGGATGAGTTCCTGGGCTTTGGCCAGGGACGAAAATCCAAGCCCGGCACCTTCTCCATGATGGCCCATGCGGTGATCAACTGCCCGAACCTGGGCTCAGCCGTAGAGCGGGGGATTCGTTTCTACGACCTGTTCGAACTGAGCTTGCAGTCGCGTATTGAGCGTGATGGCGATGTGGCGAAGCTAATCGTAGAAGCCGATCCCAGGCTGGACTTCCGCGAAGTCATTATTGAGGCGTCGCTGTTTATCTGGCTGCGCTTTATGAGCTGGCTGGTGGGCAAAGCCATCGAGCCTAAACTGGTGACGCTGGATTACTCGGATGTGCGTAATGGTGAGGAGCATCGTTTCCTGTTCGATTGCCCTATTGAGTACCAAGCCGATGCGAATGAGGTGACGTTCCGGGCTGACTTCCTCGATTTGCCACTGGTACAAAATGACCTCTCTCTCTCCAAGTTTCTAAAAGAGTCTTTGGCTCAGTTGTTCGACGGTAATATTCACAATGTGGGATTACCAGCCCAGATTCGCGCGATCATTTCCAACGAATATGGCAACAGCTTTCCGGATTTCACGGAAATCTGCGGCAAATTGAACATGACTCCGCAAACCCTGCGGCGCCGGCTCAAGGAAGCCAATACCAGCTATCAGGAGATTAAGGATGCTATCCGTAAAGATGCGTCGGTCTATTATCTCTCCAAACCAGATCTCAGCATTGACGAAATAGCGTTGCTGATGGGCTTTAGTGAAGCCAGCTCTTTTCACCGGGCCTTCAAGAAGTGGACCGGGAAAACGCCGTCCAATTTCCGGCGAGAGCATTTTGGCGTCAATCTGTAGCTAGGGCACAATGCTTCCTCTCACTAACGATTAGCTCTGAGACGTCCATGACAGTTAATGATGCCGACACTGCACGGCTGCTGGTGACCTGCCCGGATAAACCCGGAATCATCAGTGCGGTGAGCACCTTCCTGTATAACCACGGCGCCAACATTACCGATTTCGATCAGCATTCCAGCGACGCCCACGGCGGCACCTTCTTCTTGCGCCTGGAATTTCAGACACCGGAACTGGACTGCTCCCGGGAGGCGCTACGCAATAACTTTGCCAATCGGGTGGCTGAGCCCTATGGCATGCAGTGGCAAATCAGCTACGCCAGTGAGAAAAAACGTATGGCAGTGTTGGTGTCGCGGCATGACCATGTGCTCATGGATCTGCTCTGGCGTACCTCCCGTGGCGACTTGCCTGCCACCATTCCTATTGTGATTAGTAATCACGATGATCTGCGTGACGAAGTCGAGCGCTTTGGCATCGAGTATCACCATATCCCGGTGAGTGCAGACAATAAGGCCGAAGCGGAAGCCGAGGCTTTGGCCAAGCTTGACGGTAAAGTGGATGTGGTGGTGTTGGCCCGTTATATGCAAATCCTCAGTTCAAGCTTTGTGTCTCATTACCCGCATCGTGTCATCAACATTCATCACTCTTTCCTGCCGGCCTTTGTGGGGGCGAACCCTTATCAGCAGGCCCACGACAAGGGGGTGAAGTTGATCGGTGCTACCAGCCACTATGTGACGGAAGACCTGGACCAGGGGCCCATTATCGAGCAAAACGTGCAGCGTGTTAGCCACCGCCATTCCGCTTCGGAGTTGCGTTCATTGGGGCAGGACGTGGAACGGCAGGTGATGTTGCGTGCGGTGCGTTGGCACCTTGAAGACCGGGTAATCGTGGACGGTAACAAGACGGTAGTATTTGTGAAGTAGTGCAGGACGCTTCATGCAAAGGGGCATTCCCGCTGCCGCATGGCTCATGGCGGGAGTCGACTTGACTGACGCAACTGATGCTCAAACAAAATCCGGATTTCTGTTCAGCGCAACCCAGTAAGCTACAGCCTCATCTTAATATTCAGCTCATCCATGGCACCGAACCCGTTCGTGTCATTTTTCGCCCGCATCATCTGGGCTTCAGCGTAGAAATTCCCATCCAGCGTGGCCAACGCTTCGTCAGCGTTGGTGAGAAGACACCAGAGTACAGAGAGAGCTTAGGATCAGCGGCAGTATGCTTTCATTATTGATCGAGCCGCTGTGATAAGGACAATGGGCAGCATTGTAATCAGCGCGAGAGCTTCATGCACAGTGACTTGTTGAATTCCCAGTCGGAGACCTTGTTGGCCCTGTGTCGACCGGGCTTTGAGGCCGACCTGGCTGCCGAATTGAATTTCCACGCGGCAGATCAAATGGTGGCGGGTTATCCCCGCGCTACCGCCAATAGTGGGTATGTGCTCTGGCATAGCCAACAAGGCTCGTTGGCGGGCCTGCAAGAAAGCGGCTTGATCTTTGCCCGCACGCTAAGTGTATGCGAGGGCGAGTTTAGCGATATAGGCGACGACCGTATCAGTGCCTTGTGGCCTTTGTTGGAAGCCGCAGGCCCCTTTAGTGAGCTATATCTTGAACACCCGGATACCAATGAAGGACGCGAACTGCAGCGGTTCTTGCGTGGTTTTCGCAAGGCATTGGAACCTCGGTTGAAGAAAGTCGGCTTGCTGCGCCGCCAAGCGAAACAGCGGCTGCATCTTTTTTTCAGTGATTCACACAATGGCTGGGTTGGCACCAGCCCCAGCGCCGTGCCGCTGGTAGAAGGTGGGGTGTTGCGCTTGCGATTACCTGCAGAAGCGCCGAGCCGTTCGGCACTAAAAGTGGAAGAGGCGTTGATACGTTTCTTTGGTAGTGCCGATGCGTTAAACGCCAAAACAGCAGTGGACTTGGGTGCGGCCCCGGGGGGCTGGAGCTGGCAACTGGCCCGACGGGGCATTCGTGTGCAGGCGGTGGACCACGGCAAGATGGCCCCCCGGCTGCTGGACGAATACCCGGTGCAGCATGTCTACGGTGATGCCTTTACTTGGCGCCCGCGCAGTAAGGTGGATCTGGTGGTGTGCGATGTGGTGGACAAGCCTGCCCGTACGTTGCAACACATGGAAAAGTGGCTTACCCAGGGTTGGGCCACCGCGGCATTGTTTAACCTGAAGCTGCCGATGAAACGGCGATTCCAAGAAACGTGGCAACTGTTGGAAAAACTGACCGCGGCCATGGAGCGCATGGATCACCTGGGTGAGCCGGTAATCAAGGCCGCGCACCTGTATTACGATCGTGAAGAGATTACCGTCTGGGCCAGCTTTCATCGGAGCTACTGATCGTGAGTACTGAGCGCGGTCGTGGCGCTGCGCTATTCGCTACGCTGGGTATGTTGTACTTCGCCCAAGGCTTGCCAGCTGGCTTGCTGGGCAAGTCCATGCCCGCGCTGGCTAGGGATGCGGGCCTGTCACCAGAATGGATCGGCTTGCTGGCATTGCCCGCCGTGCCGTGGGCCTTGAAGTTTATCTGGGCGCCCTGGGTGGACCGCTGGGGGAGTGGCCGCCCTAACCACCGTAAACGCTGGATCTTAGTCTGCCTGACCGGGGTCGTGACGGTACTGGCCTGTGCGGCCTTGCTGCCGCAAGGTTGGCTGTTCGGCCCCGGTTTTGCGGTGCTTATCGTGATGTTGTTTTTACTTAACCTGTTTAGCGCAACCCAGGATATTGCCACCGATGGCTTAGCAGCACGCTTACTGACTCCAGAGCTACGGGGCCTGGGTAACAGTGTGCAGGTTAGTGGCTACAAAATGGGCATGATCCTGGGCAGTGGCGCTCTGTTAATGTTGGTTGGGGTATTGGGGTGGCAGGCCACACTGCTGGCGATCATTGTCATGCTGTTGCTAGTGGCATTCACCGCCTGGCGATTTGACGAGCCTCTTGAGCCTGCCCGGCCGCGCAAGCCGGTGACAACCCGATGGTGGCTTCGCCAACTGGCGCTGTTCTGGCGTAGGCCGGGGTTGGGCGTGTGGCTGGTGGTCCTGCTGGCCTATAAGGTGGGCGATGGTTTCGGCACCCGCATGATTAAGCCATTCCTGGTCGACAGTCACTGGACGTTGGCGGAAATTGGCCGCCTGGATCTGGTCACGTCATTAGTCGGGTTGGCTGGTGCAGGTTTGGCGGGGCTGATGATGATGCGATTAAGTCGCCGTGTAGCGCTGTTCGGCTTTGCCGGCTTGCAGTCGCTATCATTCATCGGCTGGTGGTGGGTAGCCGCGTGGGGCCCGAATCCAGCGGCACAACCGTGGATCTGGGCGGTTGCGGTGTTCGAACAATGGGCGGATGGGTTATCCACGGTGGCATTGTTTGTGGTGATGATGGATTACTGTCGTAGCGGCCATGAGGGCAGTGATTATACGGTTCAGGCCTCGGTGCAATTGTTCGCCGTGGGCGTGTTCACATTGGCCAGTGGATTCAGCGTAGCGTGGTTGGGGTATGCGTCGCATTTCTTGCTGGCTGCGATTCTCAGTGCAGCGGTTATAATAGCGGCCTTTTTCTGGCAACCACCGGTTGTTGCCCATGGTGCACCACGAGGAGAGCCCTGATGTCACTGGATGCCCAACATGAACTCGATGCCACCGGTTTGCTATGCCCTGAACCTGTGATGATGCTCCACAACAAGGTGCGAGACATGAATCCCGGCGAAGTGTTGGCAGTGCGTGCCACCGACCCTTCCACGGAACGGGACATTCCAAAGTTTTGTCAATTTCTTGGCCATAGCTTGGTGGACCAGCAACGCGATGGCGAACTGTTTTTGTATTGGATAAAAAAGAAAGAGGGCTAGTGAAACGCAGATGCGTTAACGACAACGCGTTTAAATAGCGTTCTTTATTTTACCCACACACTAACGGTCACGGTTCAGCTTTTCGCTAGTATGGCCACTGCGGCTAGCGCTTCCGGGTCTCTTTCCTTTAATCGATTGGCAATACCGTGCTGGAAGAAATACCGGAAGTCCGCTAGTGATTGCGCGCTGGTCAGACATTCTGCGCCGGGTAAAATCGGTGTCTCAACCGGGTCATTTTCCTGCGCTACCATGGCCGACAGGGTGCCATCGGCAAACAGTTTCCAGCTCACCACTTCCATCAGGCTAATGGTGTGGAAATCATCGTTGGAAAACACGGCATGGGTGCCGATAGTATCTGGAATCTCTTGAATGACTTGTTCGCCGGGTTGTGGTTTGCCGAAAAACGACAGGGCCGCATCCATCTCTTGAACCTTATGTTCAGGCGCATCGACAAACAAATAATTGCTGCCAGGTAGTCGGTAACCTTCCCAGCGGCCATTCAGTGGGTCAGCCAGTGCCATGGCGGTGACCGGCTCCTTGAGCCAGGGGACCATGGCCACGGTCTCACCATTAGCCAATCGCGCCCAAGCGAGCACTTTTAAAGAGAATAATTTGTCGGGGTGGTGGTCGTTGGCATATAGCAGCTCGATGCCATCGTATTCCGGAGATAAACGCAAAATAGGGGGCTTGGCCGCTTTGCGGCGTGCAGAGAAGGAAACAACATTGTTTCCGCCTGGGTGTTGCCGGTTCGCCTGAGTCATGGGCTTCTCCCGGTACGTTACCTTAGGGCGCGAGCGCGATCTCAGTAAATCGCTCGGCGCGGCCCGTTAATTCACGTTAGCCTGTCATGCGGTGCCATGCAAGCCAGTGCAGATAACCGGTTTTGTGGCTTAAAGCCGACGCATAGTGAATGAGATAGGCTAACGGTAATCGCCAAGGTACTGGCAAGGCTTCAGGCCGTGTAGTGAAGACAGCAATCAATCAGGAAGGCAGCTGTGCAGTGTGACTATTACTTTGCCTATGGCTCAAATATGAATCCGGCGCGGATGGCCGCGCGGGGGATGCGTTATCGGCAGTCATTGCGGGCGCAACTGCCCGGTTGGCAATTGGCTTTCAACAAACGTGCGCATGGGAAAGCGGGGATCGCTTACGCCAACATTATTTGCGCACAGGAAAAGCCCGAGGGGTTGGTCCAGGGAGTGTTGTACCAGCTTTGGGACCACCGTGAGATTGAACGCATGGATCCGTTTGAGGGACATCCAGTGCGTTACCGCCGCGAGCGGCTGGGGGTACAAACCGACGAGGGTGAGTTATACACTTGGGTGTATATCGCCAATGCGCAGTGGCAAGCTGATGATCTGCGCCCGGAGCGTTGGTACCTGAATCACTTGCTCAGTGGTCGTCCTTGGCTCAGTGCAGATTATTATCGTCGGCTGCAGAATACGGCGTGCTGTGATGATCTGCCTCTACCTGGCAGTGTCGGTTAAGCGCCCCCGTGGTGCTCTGGAGTGGCTACTGGCAGTGGCTGCCTGAGCCGCCAGCGTAAGCGCCAACCCAGGAAAATGGCGGCACTGGTCAAGCCCGCTACCAGGCCGATCCAAAAGCCGGCGGGGCCCATGGGCTCGCCCCACCAATGAGTCAGTGCCAGCCCGTAGCCGATGGGTAGCCCGATACCCCAATAAGCCAGCAACGTCATTACCATGGGCCAGCCGGTATCTTCGAAGCCACGCAGGCAGCCATTGGCGCAAACCTGCAACGCATCCGAGATCTGGTACAGGGCCGCGAACAACAACAGATAGCTGGCCAGCGCTATCACCGAATTGTTGTCGGTATAAATACGGGGAATCCAGTGCCGGGCCAGCACCAGACTGGAGGCGGCGGTGATGCCCACGACCAGGGTGATGGCCATGGCCACCTGCACGGCCACGCGAATACCGTTTTGATCGCTGCGTCCTCGGGCGTGACCCACCCGAACGGTGGCGGCCAGGGCGAAACTCAGCGGCACCATAAAAATCAGGGAGGTGAAGTTGAGCGCGATCTGGTGGCTGGCGACGACCTGGGCCCCCAGGCTGCCGATGAGAAGGGCAATGACCGCAAAGATACTTACCTCAAAAAAAATTGACAGGCCTACGGGTAAGCCCACCCGCAGCATATAGGCCAGATTGGCGCGCTCGAAATGCCGCTGTCGCAGATTCAATGGTGCATGCTGATACACCGGGTGGCGATGGGTATAGATCATCATCATTATTGCCATGGACCACATCACCAGTGAGGTGGCCCAACCGCAGCCGACTCCCCCCATGGCCGGGAAGCCCAGTTTCCCGTAGATCAGCACATAGTTACTGGGGATATTAATCATTAGGCCGATCACGCTGATTAGCAGCACCGGCCGGGTATGGTTCATGGCCTCGGTATAACTGCGCAACGCCAGCATAATGGCGGCGCCAGGCATGCCCCAGCTAAGCGCATCCAGGTAGCCGCTGACCATGGGTCGGATCGCCGGATCCACGTCCATCCATACCAATAACGGAGCAATGCTGCGTAGAATAAGTGCGCAAAGAACCCCTAGCACAAGAGCCAACCAGAGGCCCTGCTGGGCGAGGGGGTTAATGCGGTGATAAGCTTTGCCGCCGAGATGGCGCGACAGTATTGGGGTGGCGCTCATCAGTACGCCGGTCATGAACAGGAACAGAGGCACCCAAATGCTGGCGCCCACGGCCACCGCCGCCAAATCATTGGCGCCAACACGGCCGGCCATCATGGTGTCCACAAAGCCGTTGGCCGTTTGTGCCAGTTGCCCACCCAGAATTGGCAATGCGAGGGTGAGTTGGGCGGCAAGCTCTTGACGGCGGGATAACATAGGCAGGTGCCACTGTTGTAAGCGGAACGGGTGTGGTGAACGAAATAGAACAGAATCAGGTTCGCAAGACGGCGGCTACCATACCGCAAACTGCCTTGCAGGTGTACGCCAGTAGTGATCTGGAAACCCTGTTCCGGGCGACTTTTTTTGATTCCCACGACACGGTGTTAGAAGGGAGCGCGGCTGAGCCTGTGTACCTGCCCGGTTCCCCTCATCGCATTTGCTATACCCACGATTACTTCCGCAGTGCCTTACACGAAATCGCCCACTGGTGCGTGGCGGGCCCAGTACGCCGTCAGCAACAAGACTACGGTTACTGGTACGCACCGGATGGCCGCAGCGCGGATCAACAGGCGCAGTTTGTGCAGGTAGAGATTTACCCCCAGGCGCTTGAAGCCTTGTTCTGTGCTGCCTGTGGGCACACCTTCCGAGTATCTCTGGATAACCTGAATGGTGAGGGCGGCGATGAAACGGCGTTTGCGGTGAAGGTAAAAGCAAAAGCAGAGCGCTTGTTGGCTGAAGGTCTTCCTGAGCGGCCGGCCCGCTGGTGTGATGTGCTGGCGCAGGCGTATGGGCGCGAGGGCATATCTTTGCAGCAAGCGCTGCAGCCGTTGTTTTCGTAGGCGGTGGGTTGTCGGATTACCGCCTTTGGCCTAATTCGACCTACTTGAAAGGGTAGGTTTTGTAGGTCGGATTAGCCTGAAAGGCGTAATCCGACTAAAGCCGGCCGCTGCGTTTCAGTGCCAGATATAAATGATTCAACTGCTGGGGCATGTTCTGGGGTGTGGCACTGGTGACCAAGGCGCCCGCGTGGCGCAGACGGGTGTGCAGCTGCTGGCGTTGCTTTTGTTCCTGGGCATCGGCGCACAGGGTTAACGCCTGATCAAAATCTTCCACCGGCTGGCGCGCCAGGGCTTCCTGCTCTGGCAACAGCATATCGGCGATCAACACCAGATGATGGCGGCGCATTAAACCGACCGCGCTGAGCAGATCATCCCGGTCTTCGTGCTGTAGCCGTGTTACCAGCACCACCAGTGCCCTTCGCCGGCTATGACGCACCAGCTGACGCGCTGCCAGGCTGAAGTCGCTGGCATGCCGGCTGGGATGCAAATCGTACAGCCCGTTGAGCAAATGGTTGATGCCATTTTGCCCCTGTACCGGTGGTAGCCAGCGAGGTTGATCGCCGGAGAACAACATGGCGCCAGCTTTGTCTTTTTGTTTGAGCGCACTCCAGGCTAGCAGCAGTGACGCATTCAGCGCATGGTCGAAGCCGGTGAGTTTGCCCACCGGCATGCCCAGCCGACGGCCACCATCGAGCATAATTAGTACTTGCTGATTCTGCTCATCCTGATACTCCCGGCTGATCAAGCTGCGGCGGCGTGCAGTGGCTTTCCAATCGATCTGCCGCAGGCTATCGCCAGGGTGGTACTCGCGCAATTGGTGAAACTCCATGCCTTCGCCACGGCGGGGTTTGAGCCGCGTGCCGGTGAGCAGAAAGGAATGGTTGGCATCCAGCTGGGTTTGGCTGAGACGGGAAAAATCCGGGTAGACCGGCACCGTGCAACGGGCCGGGCAGATTTTGCGTAGCGACCAGAAGCCCAGCTGGCTGGGAAACCAGAATTCCAGATCACCGAAATTTACCGGGCCACGTCGGCTGGGGCGGTAATGGTAGGTGAATTCGGTGAGCTCATTCTCGGCCCGGTCAAGCTGACAGGGCAGACCGGTTAGCATGTCGTCGCCGGGGTGATGGTCTGCCAGGGTGACGGTTGCGGGCAGATCGGCGGAGGTGATGCGTACCTTGATGGGATGCGGCTGCTGAACGGACAGGGCATTGGGGACGATGCGCTGTGCTGCTGGAGGCGGGCGGCGCCAGCCATGCAGCAAGTCGAGCAGGACGAACGCCGCCAGTACAGCACCCGCTGCCCACCACAGCAGGCTGGCGATGTTGCCACTGAAAAACAGCAGAGAGATCGCGCTCAAGGCCCAGAGGGCCACGGCGAGGAGCAGGCGTGGGGCTGGCTTCATTGCCGCGGTGCTTCCACTTGGTCCAGCAGGCGGGCCAGTGCCGTCTCCGGGGTCTGCCCTTCGATTTCTGCGTCGGCGCTGAGTTGGATGCGATGGCGCAGTACGGGCCGAGCGACCTGCTGGATGTCGTCTGGGGTGACAAAGTCACGGCCTTCGAACATGGCATGCACGCGGGCCGCCCGGGCCAGCGCAATACTGGCCCGGGGGCTAGCGCCATGGGTCAGGCCGTTGAAGTCGCGAGTAGCGCGGACGATGCGCAGGGCATAGTCCAGCACTTGCGCGTCGATCAGTACGTCGTTGCTGAGCGCTTTCATGGCCTGCAAGCCGGCCGCATCGGTGGCCGGGCTTAGGCTTTCCACATCCAGGCTGGCGCGGATGGTGCCGTCGAGCACCATGTTCACCAGCCGGGTTTCATCATCGTGAGCCGGATAATCAATCAACACTTTGAACAGAAAACGGTCCAGCTCCGCTTCCGGCAGCGGGTAGGTGCCCTCCTGGTCTAGCGGGTTCTGGGTGGCGAGCACCATGTAGGGTTCGCTGAGGGTGAAGGCCTTGCCTTCGATGGTGATTTGCCTCTCCTGCATCACTTCCAACAGGGCTGCTTGGGTTTTTGCCGGTGCCCGGTTGATCTCATCCGCCAACAGTAGCTGGGTAAAGGCCGGGCCGCGACGGATACGAAATTGCTCGGTCTTTTGGTCGTACATGGCGTGGCCGGTCACGTCGGTGGGCATCAGGTCCGGGGTGAACTGGATGCGGTTAAAGTCTAGCTCCAGTGCCCGCCCCAGGCTGCGTACCAATAGGGTTTTGCCTAAGCCGGGCACGCCCTCGATAAGCACGTGGCCGCCGGAAATAAGTGCGATGAGCACTTCACGGACAACCTGTTGTTGGCCAATCAGCACCTGATTGAGCCGGCTTTCAATGTCGTGGGCCAAGGCGGCCGCATCGGCGAGGGTGGCGGGTTGGCTCATATTGTTGTCCTTTTACGTTTTAACTGACGTTGGCGTGGTTGTCCGCGCCACTGTACCGCTGGAACCGGCATCAGTGACGGCAATTTTTCAGCGATTGTAATAATGAGACCTGCTGCGTGAACCGGTCTCGGGTGTCTGCTTGGCTCTGTAGTGCCGCGTCCAGTTCTTTTACTGGCACCGACAGCGCTTTTGCCGCCAGCGCCAGAGCCTTATTGCGTTGGTGATGGAAACGGAGCAGCTGTTGTTCTGCTTGTTTGCGCAGCTCTGCCAGCAGGGCCATTTGTTGGTTGGTGCGCCACTGGAAGTAACCGCTGGCGTGCAGGTGTTTCAGGTAATCACGGCGGCTTTCTTCGCGGGCTTGCTGCCGTGGCCCCTGGCGAGGAATGCGATGCCATAGCCACAGAACCAGCAAGATTAGCAGGGCAAACGCCAGCGCCGGGGCTTTTAGCCACAGCCACTGGGCCAGGGGCGGCATGGCCACCGAGCGGACAAACCACACGGGTTCTGCGCCGGTAAGCCAGGCCAGCAGCCAGGCATGATCGAAGTAGAGCAGCCGCTCGCTGGACCACAGGCTCAAATCGGTTAGCACGGAAATTTGCCCACTGCCAAGGCTCAGTTGTACCAGCTGGCTGCCGTAATCATTATCCGCGTAGCCGGTGATTTCCACTGGCCATTCCAGGTGCGGGGCGTTGCCTTCTTCCTCGTCCCAGCTGTCGTGCCAAATCACATAGTCACTGAACAATTGCACCCGGCGATCTGGCTCGTTGTCACTCACATGCAAGGTCAGCGGTGTGGGTTCTGGTGGGGCATCACAGGCTAGCCGTGCGCAATCTTCGCGGAGTGCTTTGTTGTCGCTATGCAGACAATATTGCAGTGGGCTGTCGACAAAAGTCGGCAGGGCCATGAGCAGATCGCGTATTGCATCTTCTTGCCCAGCGTCACTGGGCACCGGAGAGTCCCACACGGTGATGCCTAGCGCGAATAACAACGGATCGTTATCTTGCCAGTCGCTGGCGCTAGCGTCAGATGTGTCGAGTATGCCGGGAAGAGGGCGCGCCTCCACTACCAGCTTGCCGCCGTCCTGCACCCACTCAAGCAGAGCGTTAACTTGGTTAGAGGTGAGCATGCCGCGGTGTTTATCGATCACGAGGGTGGTGCGGGTGTCTGGCAATGGGAATAGGGCGGCGGCACTGAGAATGCGTTTAGAGGGCTGGCCCCGTTGTGCCAGCCATTGCTGGGCGGCGCTATAGGGGTTGCGGGTAATGCTGCTGTCCGGCGCCACCCGTTTCATGTAGGTGACTGGCTCAGTGAGGGCGTAGTACCCAGAGACCATGGCCAGCAACAGGGCAGCGAGTAGCCAGGGAAAAACGCGGCGCAGCCGGGCGGTTTTACCCATGGTCTGCCTCCAGCGGATCCATTTGTTGCCAGTGCTGTGCCAGCGTGCGGACCTGTTCGTCACTGACCGGGCGGTGGGCCCAGGCGGTGCTGACCCAGGCCTGGGTAAGGCGTTGCAGGTAGGCAATGGGTCGTGGGGTGCCGTGTTGCTGTTGCAGGGTGCGCAGGCATTGCTGCTCGGTGCTGCCTGCTGCCAGTGGCACTGGGTAGCGTGCCAGAACACCGGCCAGGGTGGCACGCATCAATATGGCGAGAGCGGCGCGGATATCTCCGGCCTTGAGTGCCTCTTCTACGGCCCGATTCAGGTTTTTAGGCAGGCTGCGCTTACGAATATCCAGCCCGGCCACGTGGGCGGGGGTTGCCGAGCGTTTGTCAGAGCGATGCTTGCGCAGGCCGAACTGGTTGGCAACCTTGACGATGAGCCACAGCGCCAGTGCCACAAACAACGTCCAGAAAATCGCCCATAACAGGGCATCAGGAATATTCATGGGGGAGCTGGAGGTGTCGGCTTTATCATCGTCCAGGATATCGAACAGAAACCGCCAGAGTTTTTCCATCCAGCTTTCGGACTCACTGTTATCCCGGTTGATCCACTGGCGTTCAGTGCGCTCTTCCAGGGGCATGAAGTCCGGGCTGGCCAGCAGTTCGATCACTTGTTGTTGTTCGCTGGTTGTGGTGCTTGACGCGGCTGTTTGCGCCTGAGCGGGCTCCATAAACGGTGCTGCCAACACCAATACCAGCAGGGTGCCGATGATATTTTTGGCCGCGCGGCGGCGTTCTCCCAGCCGGGAGAGTCCCAGTTGCAGGTCCCAGCCCTCCAGCCAGGTGCGCTTGTTCAAGTAGAGGGCAAAGCCACAGGCTACATAAAGGGGCTCGGTGACACACAGCACCAGATAGAAGCACAACCCGGAGATAGCCAGTTGTAATGCGCTTTGGTCATAGAACCAATCACTAAACTCCAGGTTGAATTGCCAGGGCACCAGCATGTACAGCAACGCCATTAGCCCGAAGGTCATGAACTGTTCCAGGTGCAGTACCAGTAGGGTCAGCATGCCGCCCCGATTGGAGGGGTAGCTGTTGAGTACTTTCAGTCGCTGGCTGGCAGTGTCTCCTTTCACTTGTTCAAGCTGCCACACGCAGGCATTGAAACTGCGCATGGGGCTCAGGCGTCGCCAAGTGAGCTGGCCGGCCAGCCCGGGCAGGGAGTAACTGCGCCAGCGTTTCAGCAAGGCTTTTAGGGTGAGGGTTTCGCCAAACAGGGCGTGGCTGTAAAAGGCCAGTAGCGGGCGCTCCCACAAGGGTTTGAGCCACCAAAATACGAAGAGCGGCCAAAGGCTGTTGTCCACCGCGGCCAGTGTTAGCAACAGGGCATACGGCACCGCAGTAAACAGCAGCCACACAGCGGTAATGGGCCCGGCCCAGTGGCGGTAGAACTGCGTGCCCAGATCTGCCGCTTGCCAGGGGCTGCGCGGCGCCAGGCGAGCGCTAGCCTTCTCGAGTTCCATCCCGCCCCCCGAAGAAAAGATACAGATACAAAAGGACCCAGCAAGCTGCGCCCACGCTGTATTTGATCGCTGGCGCCAGGTCCCGTGGTGACCAGAACGCTTCAATAAAGGCCGCTAGCAGCAACAGGGCAAATACCCCGTACATGGTGGGCAGTGCATCCCGGGCCGCCAGGCGCAGGGCGTCCAATCGCGACCAGGGGCCGGGAGCAATAATGGCCCAGCCAAGCCGTAGCCCGGCGCCACCGGCCAGCACAATGGCGGTAAGTTCTGGGGCGCCGTGGGCAATCACAAAGGTGAAGAAGGGTTCTTGGGCACCCACGTTGATTAAGTGCCCGGCGGCGGCGCCAAAGAAGCTGCCGTTGAACAGCATCACCACCAGCGCGCCTACGCCTAACAGCAAGCCGCTGGCGAAGGTACGGAAGGCGATGCCGATATTGTTCTGGATATAATGGCCGAACATCATTACATCGTCATCGCCGCTGCGCTCGCTCTTCATGCCCGCCTGGTTATCCGGCTGGTACATGCTTTCCAGGCTGGTAATGCTGGCTTCGTCTACCACGGAGTAGATCATTTCCGGTTGTTGATGCACCAGTGTCCACACCAACGCCATAGACAGCACGAAGGTCAGGGCGCTGACCAGATGCCAGCGCCACTGGCGCCGGACTGCTTGGGGAAAGCCGCTGGCGATAAAGGTACCGATACGATCCGCTAGTGAGGGGTTGTAGCGGTACAGCTGGCGATGGGCGCGGAGCATCAGGTTGTTGAGAAACTGTTGCAGCTGAACGCTGTAGCCTCTTTCACGGGCTAGTGCCAGTTGATGGCAAAGCTTGCGGTAGTCGGTAACGAAGGTATTTAGGGGCAGCGTGTTTTTCTTGCTTACGTGCAGTGATTCAAGCTGCTCCAGCTGATTCTCCAGTGCCTGCCATTGCGGACGATATTGTTGTTCAAAGCGGGCCTGTTTCATGCCGGGCCCTCCACCAGATAGCGGCTGACGGCCTTGAGGCGTTGTAATGCTTGGGCCGGTGCCAATTCAGGGTAAACCAGCACTGCCAGCTCTTGCTGGCGAGCGTCTGAAAATTGTTCATGGCGCTCATGGAATGCCAGCAAGGCTAGCTGATCATCACGATTCAACGCCCAGTCCGGGGCCTGGCTTTCGCCACGGCTCTGCTCGCTGATTGCGGGTGTCTCTTCCACGTGGATAACCAATGTATTGGCGGCCATGTCACCAAGCCGCTGATAACGGGGGCTAATCAAGGTGCAGACAAACCCGAGTAGGTAGAACAAGGGGAAGGCGTCGGCGGTGCGCAACAGGTTGCGAATCAGGCTGCCGTTGAAGCTCAATGGGCTGCCGTTGGCGTGGACCACCACAATACCCATGGCTTTTTTACCGGGAGTTTGCCCGTGGCGGAAGGCCTCAAACAGGGTGGGGTAGAACCATTCCAGCACGAAAGCCAGAATCAGCAGCAGCCCCATGCCGGCCTTGCCCAAGGCTGCCAATATAGCGGCAAGCGCTCCGTAGATCACCAGCCGAAGGGCCAGGTCGATGGCGTAGGCCAGTGCCCGAGGCACCGGCCCGGCCAGCGACAGGCTGAGCATGGCACCTTCCGGTGTTTCTACTTCCAGGCGTTCATCAATCAGCATTCTGGCCCTGACGAATTTGCAACGCGGCAAACACAAAGACCATGACGGTGAGTGTGGTTTTGACTATGGCCAGGGTACGGACCGGGGGTGGATCCAGAAGCTGGATCGCATAACCACAGAAATAAAACAGGATCAGGAAGCACAGCCAAGTGGCTTGGCGACGGTTCCCGCTAATCACCGCAGGGATCATGAGGAGCAGCGGCACGTATAACACTAGTGCAATGATCACACTGGAAGCGATATGCGCATCTGGCGGCGCCAGAGTGAACAGGCCACTGATGCCGACAAGCAAAAGCAGGGCGTAGCTAATACGAAGTAAAACAAGGTTCATCATCAAGCCTTCAGTTGGCGGGCCAATAACGCCAGGCGTTTGCCCAGTGCACGTGCCAGGGTGATTTCGTGTTCGGTCAGTGCAGGGTCGCCCTGGCTGCCGGAAACATGAGTGGGGCCATAGGGCGTGCCACCGCTTTGGGTCTCCAGCAAGGCGGCTTCGGAGTAAGGAACACCGGCCAGCACCATACCGTGGTGCAATAAAGGCGTCATCATGGAAAGTAGCGTACTCTCCTGACCGCCGTGCAGGCTGCCGGTGGCACTAAAGACGCCAGCAGGCTTGCCGATCAGGGAACCTTTCATCCACAGCTCGCTGGTCTGATCAATGAAATATTTCAGCGGCGCGGCCATATTGCCAAAACGGGTGGGGGAGCCCAGAGCCAGACCCTGGCACCCGGCCAGATCATCCAGTGTGGCGTAGGGCGCACCCTGATCCGGGATTGCCGGTTCACTGGATTCACAGTTGGCAGACACCGCCGGAACGGTGCGCAAGCGGGCTTCCATTGTGGTGCTTTCAATACCGCGAGCCACCTGTTGTGCCAGGTTGGCAATGCTGCCGTTGCGGCTGTAATAAAGCACCAGTACATAATCGGTCATGGGCGATTTAGTCCAATAACGTCAGGGCGTTTTCCGGTGGGCGGCCGAGAACGGCCTGATCCCCTTTAACGACAATGGGGCGCTCAATCAGTTTCGGGTACTGAGTCATGGCGGTAATCACATCGTCATCGTTGCTCTGCGCGGTGAGTCCTGCGGTTTTATAATCCGCTTCCTTGTTGCGCACCAGATCATGGGCATGGGTGAACCCCAGCTTGGTGATGAGGCTTTTCAGGGTAGCGGCATCGGGAATATCGTCTAGATACTTTATGATGATGGGGGTAATACCCTTTTCTTCCAGCAATGCCAGAGTCTGCCGAGATTTGGAACAGCGTGGATTGTGGAAGATAGTGTAGTCGCTCATGGGATTGCATATCCTGTGTCGTAACGCTGCTATTGTAAGCTGCACAGGGGTGGTGGCAAGGGTACGGTCAATGAGAAAGGATCCGAAGTGTATGCACAATGAGCAGCCGGTAATTCCGGTGAAGGCCCGTTTAAATTCCATCAAGGCATTTTGGGGGCTGCTGGTGCGGCAGTTTAATGAAGATGGCTGCCGGCAGAGTGCGGCGGCGCTAACCTACACCACATTATTTGCCATCGTTCCCGTGATGACGGTGAGCTTTGTGGTGCTCTCCTCCGTGCCGGCGCTGCAAGGCAAGAGTACTCAACTCCAAGAGTGGGCGTTTGAGTATTTTGTTCCCTCGGCGGGCAACATGCTGCTCGATCACCTGCAGTCCTTTGCCAAACAGGCCACCAACCTCACCGGGCTGGGCATTGTGTTCCTGGTAGTGACGTCAGTTTTGATGCTAAGTACCGTCGAGCAAACCCTGAACCGTATATGGAAAGTGCAGACGCCGCGTAAAGGGCTGGTCAGCTTGTTGATGTATTGGGCGCTGTTATCACTGGGGCCGATTTGCCTGGGGCTGGGTCTGGCGATCACTTCCTATCTCACCTCACAAGCTATTTTCAGTGACACGGTCAGTTATCTGGGCGGGGTGCGATTGTGGCTGGCTGTGCTGCCGTTCCTGTTCACCACCGCCATGCTGACGCTCATGTACACGGTGGTGCCCAACACCAAGGTGCCGTTTCGGCAAGGGATGTTAGGGGCGGCGATGGCGGCGCTATTGTTCGAATTGGCGAAAGGGGCCTTTACCTTTTTTATCAAACAGGCACCCAGTTACCAGGTGGTGTATGGCGCTTTCGCTGCCGTGCCGGTGTTTCTGCTGTGGATTTATATTTCCTGGACCATTGTACTCGGTGGTGCGGAACTGGTGCGGGCATTAGTGGTGTTTCACGAACACCGGCGCCAGGTGCCACGCATGCATGCCCTGGTGCGTTTGCTCAATGTTTTCTGGCAGCGTCAACAGAATGGCCAGGTGCTGCGCAGCAAAGAAGTTCGCCAAGTGATGCAGGACTCGGGTATCAGCCAATGGGATGAATTTCGCAACCTGTTAGAGGATGCAAAATTAATCCGACGCACTGAAGAGGGCGGCTACATCCTCAGCCGCGATCTGCGTAATATATCGTTGGGTCAATTGGTGGCCATGCTGCCTTGGCCTGCGCATATCCAGCTAAGGGTTAGGCAACCGCCCGAGCCATTACCTTGGGAGGAAGCATTAAAGTCACGCATGGATGAGGCCCGGGAAGGCATGATGGCACCCTTGGATATCAGTCTGGATGCATTGTTCAGTGCCCCATCCGCAGAGAAAGAGCGGCACCCTGAGCAACAGAGCCGCAACGATTGACCACGGGGGAAGCCATGACGACGAAGCATGTACTGGTGAGTGGTATTGTGCAGGGTGTAGGCTACCGGGCCTGGGCCCGGCAGGAAGCCACCCGTCGCAACCTCACGGGTTGGGTTCGTAACTGTGCTGATGGCCGGGTGGAGGCTCTGCTAGAGGGCGAAGCCGATGCGGTGGACGACATGCTCAATGCCATGCATCAAGGTCCGGCCTTGGCACAGGTGGACAGAATTCTGGTGGAAGAGGGCAATAATGATGACGATGGCCCCCGTTCCAAGCACTTTGAGGTGACGTGATGAAACAGGTTGAGCTGGTCAATGGTGATCTGCGTTTTCCTGCCTTGATGGCTGGTAATGGCGAGCCGGTTATTTTGCTACACGGTTTTCCCGATACCTACGAAAACTGGGCGGTGCAGATTAATGCCTTGGCGGATGCGGGGTATACGGCTATCGCACCGGCTCTGCGCGGTTACTCCCCCGGCTGCCAGCCGGGCAATGGCGACTGTTCCCTGTATGCCGCTGTGGATGACCTGATGGTGTTTGCCGCTCAGTTAGGGGGGCGTGTGCATTTAATCGGCCATGACTGGGGCGCCGTGGTGGGTTATCTGGCCTGTGCCCAATCTCCGGAGACTTTCTGTTCGTTTAGTGCCTTGGCTATTCCGCCGGTGCGTCGCATTCCCCAAGCTCTGCTAAAGGTGCCGGAACAGGTGTTATTGAGCGGCTACATGCAGTTTTTCCAGCTGCCGCTGGCACCGGAGGCCTGGCTCAAGCGAGGTGATCTGGATGGCGTGGCAACATTATGGCAACGCTGGTCGCCGGATTGGGAGCCGGGGCTTTATCTGGACAATGCCAAGCACACCTTGGCTGAGCCGGGGGTAATTCCCGCTGCGTTATCTTGGTATCGGTCATTGTCCAAAGTGTGGAAAAAAGAACACCGTCAGGTTAGGGGTTGGTTAGGCTTGGATATCGCTACGCCTACCCAGATTTTAATCGGCGAAAACGATGGTTGCATGAGCCCCAAGTTGCTGGAACATACCCTTGTGGAAAGTGACTTCAGTGGCGGCGTGGAGCTTCAGGTACTGCCCGATGCCGGGCATTTTTTGCACCTAGAGCAGCCAGAAGCGGTCAACCGCCATCTGATTCGATTGCTCAATAATACCCAGTGCGAATGAAGCCACTGCCTTAATGTGGCGAGTGGCAGGGGGCGGGTAGTACTGGCGTTCCCTCCGTTGATTTTCGCCCCCTTCACACTCTGCGCTATACTACGCGCCCTATTTTCCCAGCAGGAGTAATCCCATGACGGTGATTCGCCAGGATGACCTGATTCAGAGCGTGGCAGATGCCTTGCAGTACATCTCTTACTACCACCCGGTGGATTTCATCCGCGCGGTGAAAGAAGCCTATGAAAAGGAAGAGAGCAAGGCTGCCAAGGACGCCATGGCGCAGATCCTGGTCAACTCCCGCATGGCGGCCATGGGCCGCCGGCCCATTTGCCAGGACACCGGTATCGTAACCGTGTTCGCCAAAGTGGGCATGAATGTCACTATCGAAGGCGACATGAGCCTGGATGACATGATTAACGAAGGGGTGCGTCGCGCCTATAACCACCCGGACAATGTCCTGCGTGCCTCGGTGCTGGCGGACCCGGACGGCAAGCGTGCCAACACCAAGGACAACACCCCCGCGGTGATTAACTATTCCATCGTTCCCGGCGACACCCTGGAAATCGACGTGGCGGCCAAAGGTGGCGGCTCCGAAGCCAAATCCAAATTCGCCATGCTCAACCCGTCTGATTCCGTGGTGGATTGGGTGCTGGAACAGATTCCCAAGATGGGCGCCGGCTGGTGCCCGCCGGGCATGCTAGGTATTGGTATCGGCGGCACCGCCGAGAAAGCCATGCTGATCGCCAAAGAGTCCCTTATGGACCCCATCGACATCCACGAGCTGCAGGCCCGTGGCGCCCAGACCCGCTCTGAAGAGCTGCGCCTGGAACTGTTCGAAAAAGTGAATGCCCTCGGTGTAGGCGCCCAGGGCTTGGGTGGCCTGACTACCGTACTGGACGTGAAAGTGGTGGATTACCCCACCCATGCGGCCAACAAGCCAGTAGCCCTGATCCCCAACTGTGCGGCTACCCGCCACGCCCACTTCATTCTCGATGGCTCCGGCCCGGCAGACCTGAAAGCGCCGGACCTGGAAGAATGGCCGGACATCGCCTGGGGCAACGACGAAGGCGCCATCCGTGTGAACCTGGATACGGTCACCCCGGAAGAAGTGCAGACCTGGGAACCGGGCGACACCTTGCTGCTGTCTGGCAAGTTACTCACCGGTCGGGATGCCGCCCACAAGCGCATGGTGGAAATGCTGGCCAAGGGCGAGAAGCTGCCCGTGGATTTCACCAACCGCTTTATCTACTACGTAGGCCCGGTGGATCCGGTGGGTGATGAAGTGGTCGGCCCGGCAGGCCCGACCACCGCCACCCGCATGGACAAGTTCACCCGCACCATGCTGGAAGAAACCGGCCTGATCGGCATGGTGGGTAAAGCCGAGCGTGGCGACACCGCCATCGAAGCCATCAAGGACAACAAGGCCGTATACCTGATGGCCGTGGGCGGCGCTGCCTACTTGGTCTCCAAAGCCATTCGCAAATCCCGCGTAGCGGCGTTTGAAGATCTGGGTATGGAAGCCATTTACGAATTCGAAGTGGAAGACATGCCCGTCACCGTGGCCGTCGATTCCACCGGCGAATCCGTACACAAGACCGGCCCGGTCATCTGGAAACAGAAGATTGCTGAAAAGAGCGCGTAGTAGGGATTACCCTGCTTGGCCACAAAAAAGCCGCGCTTTCTGCGCGGCTTTTTTGTGGCCAAGCAACACGGAAAACCCGAACCGCCAAAAACAAAGCCTGTGCCCCTGTAGTAGTCCCTCAAGAGGGACTACTACAGGGGCACATAATCCGATAAACCTGACAATCAGCCCTCAAACCTTAACTTCCCCACTAACCTGATTTTCCCGACCTAAACCCGGCCTTTTTCACCCGCACACAAGTTAAATATGTAGGATATGACTTACAGATTTTTGTAAGTTGCTGAGATAAAGTGAGTTTTCATATTCTGCGATGCAAGAAAAGCTAGGTGAGAGCAATTCTTCGCTGTGGTGTAAGTGATTGACCGGAGATTGTTAAGAGACGAGAAAATGAGCAGATCTGTATGGTATATTCCAATAATAGCATTGACTCATTTCGCACTCTTTATGACAACGTTTCTCTTGAGCTTTGGCTATGAAATGGAGCTATTTGACACTAGCGATGAAATTTCACAAATAGAAAGCGTACTGCACATGGCTTATCTCGTGCTGGCCTTTCCCTTGGTTACTTTGATTTCAAATCTGGAAAGTATGAGCTTCCCCGACCTATGGGGTTACGTGCCAATACTGGCGAACAGTTTTCTATGGGCATTAGCGCTTTCTCAAGGCATAAAAAAATAACGAAAATGGGCATGCCATAACAATCGGTAAAATAGGGTCAGGCCTCCCGTGTGCCCACTAAGTATGGGTTCTGGGGAGTTAGGGGACCCCGCAGGGCAGTTCTTGCATCGTGCTCCAAAACCTTCTTCGGCAATGAGTAAAACATGACAGAAATCACCTTTAGCCAAGACCAAAAAGCCCGCATGGTGAGCAAGATAAAAACGTACTTTGAAGACTAACTGCAGCAGGAAATCGGCGGGTTCGAGGCGGATTTCTTGATTGATTTTTTTGCCACGGAGCTGGGACCGCATTTCTATAACAGTGGCCTTTTCGATGCCCAGCAGGTGCTCACCGAGAAGATGGCAGAGGTCAGCTATGTGATGCAGGAGCTGGAAAAGCCGGAAGTGTAGGGCGATCTCGGCAGGTCCGATCGTTACGATGGTCAGCTTTGCTGTGGGTTAGAGAGGTATCAGCCAATCTCGGGAACTTTCCCTTCGCAGGCCCCTCCCACCACACAGACTGGCCTTAAATTTGCTAGCCTGCCAACACAGGTATTGATTTCCCCCAGAGGTACCTTTTATGCCCGGACGCCTGTTAACGACATTCTCCCTTTTTGTGGCCCTTTTCTTTCTTGGAGGCAATGGCATGGCTGACACGACCCCGCAAGGCGCTACTGCAGGCGGTGAACCGCCTAAGCCCAAGGTCATCATTTTTGATGTTAACGAAACCCTGCTGGATCTGGAGTCCATGCGGTCTTCGGTGGGTGACGCGCTGGGTGGCAAGGAAGAGCTGTTGCCGCTGTGGTTTTCGACCATGCTGCACAACTCTCTGGTAACCACGGTAACCGGGCAATACCACGACTTTGGCCAGATCGGCGTTGCCTCGCTGCTGATGGTGGCAGAGAACAACGACATTGCCCTGAGTGAGGAAAAGGCGGAGAACGCCATTGTGTCCACCATTCTCAGCCTGCCGCCGCACCCTGATGTGAAGCCGGGGCTGACGGCATTGAACGAGCAAGGCTTCAAGATCGTTAGCCTTACCAACTCGTCGAACAACGGGGTGAAGACCCAGTTTGAGAATGCTGGCTTGACGGACTTCTTTGAAGCCCGCTATAGCATCGAGGATATTAAGGTCTACAAACCCGACCTTCGCGCCTATGAGTGGGTGTTGGATCAGCTTGGGGTGAAGCCAGAAGAAGCCTTGATGGTGGCGGCCCATGGCTGGGATGTAGCTGGCGCAAAAGAGGCGGGATTACAAACGGCCTTTGTGGACCGGCCGGGTAAAGCGCTGTATCCATTAGCGAAGAAGCCGGATTACGTGATCAAGGATCTTGGTGAGTTGGCCGATATTATGAAGGCCAAATAAACTGGGCCAGCGGCGATATGCCGCTGGCCGCTAGTCCATCAGAAACCCCGGCTCGGGCCTTTGCTGTAGAGGTGCTCGGCTGGGGTTTTCTTTGCTTGGAGAGGGGGGGGTAGTTCGTATTCGCGGTGGAGCCACCGCTCCTGCAAAGCACACACACTTGCCTGTGTCTGCCTTTGAAATAGGTCCGGGGAGCCCGGCCCCGTCCTTGGGGCGCGGAGATCAATCAGCAGGCTTTCCTGGGGTCACAGTAATGAAGGCCTGTGGGCTACCCGGACGATCAATATACTGTTCATTTGTTCAGTGGTCAATGAAAGAGATGTAGTGGGTTGCGAGGACAAGCTCCTCCGGGTTTTGTTTACTGAACCAGTTCGCAGGCCATGTGGGAGTATTTCTTTTCTGCCTGGCTACGACACACGTTGGCGCCGAAAGAGGGGATCCGATCGCAGGCTTTAAACGCGGCGTAACGTTTGGCGCATTGGGCGACAATATCACTCATGCCGTCTTGGCCCGCGGGCCCCGCTGGCGTGTTGGCTGCGGTCGCGTTGGTACTGGCAATGGCGGGCCGGGCAGAGCCGGCTTGGGCACTGGCGCTGGCATCAATCATGGCAGCGATGAGGCTAGAGGGCAGGCCGCCTTCCTTGAGCATGGCGATTTCGTCACTGTTGAATACCTTGTAGGGCTGGTTGGCAGCGCGGATACGTGAGGCCAACAAGGTGGTGTCTTCGTCATGGGATAGTCGCAACACGTCGTAGACCTTCATGTCTTGCGGGCCGAGGAACCAAATGTCGTATTCATCGGGCAGGTAGACGATGTAAGCACTGTCTAAAGCAATATTGTCGCGGTGGTAGGAGAGGGCGTGGCTGCTGGGGGCCAGTTCTGCCAAACGACGCAGGGTTTCCATACGGAAGAAGGAGTCTGTGTTGTTTTTTAAATATTGGCGGTAGGCCTCTGCGCTGCCCGCAGAGACCGCGTTTTCATAGTCTGCCTGCTGTATTTGGATATATTGCTGCAGGGCCTGTTTGTGGCGGTTGAGCTGGTCATCGGCCATGACTTTGTATTGTGTTTTACCCGGGCTGCCGAACATATAGGCGGTGGGTAGCATGGCGATGGACGACCGGTACGCAACGGGCTCTCGATTTTGAAATAGCACCTGGTTTCCGGCTTTCACTTCCATGACGGTTTCCCCTTTGGTGTTAACCCAGGAAGGGAGGATGCCGAGCGTTAGAAGGTAGCTGAGGAGCGTTAGTGAGCCGCTATCTTTGCTGTTGTCGTTACGGATGCTGACGGTGAGGTCTTGCCCTGATTTAGCAAACCAACGATTCACCTCCGCGGTGGCCACCTCGCTAGGGTATTGGCGAACGCTGGGTGAGGCATAGCCTCCGGGCAAGTTCAGATGGATGTCTGCTTGGCCGGCGAAGCTCTTAAGTGCCTCAGGTGCCGGTGCCGGGCCGGCCAGTTGTCCTTGGTGCGGTATGTAGTGGGTGCCGGTGCAGCCGGTGATCAGTACGCAAAGCAATGCCGTCGACCAGAATGCTACTCTGGCGCCTGAAATATAAAACATTTTGATGTCCCCATTCCCGCTGTTGTGTGCCGGGCCCCCGCCCGGTGCCTACTGATGGCATTCTGCCATTTTTTGGCCAAAAAAATAGGATTAATCGTGTTGGCACCCTGGAGGAGATTGCCTTGTGCAATTTTCTCCCTACCGTGGGGAGTGCAGGTTATGAAGAAATATGAAGGGTAGAGGGGCTTGCCTGTCAGCGATCGCCGGTTGGGGCAATCGCTTGCAGGCAAGCTTCCGTGGTGGGGCGGGCCGGGGTCTTAGCCAGCCTTTAGTTTCGGTTTTACCGTAATCAACAAAGCGGGCAACAGGGTCAGGTTGCTGAGCAGGGCGACCAGCATGGCCAGGCCGGTGAGCAGGCCGAAGTAGACGGTGGGGTTGAAGCTGGATAGAGCCAAGATGGAGAAGCCGGCAATGATGGTAAGCGAGGTGTAGTACATGGCTTTACCAATAGAGCCATGGCAGCGCTTCATGGTGGCCACGTAGTCGTTGTCTTTTGGCAGTTCTTCATGGAAGCGATGAATGTAGTGAATGGTGTCATCCACGGCGATGCCGATGGTGATGGCGGTGATGGTAATGGTCATCAAATCCAGTGGCAGGCCGATCCAGCCCATCAAGCCCAACACAAGTGAGGCGGAAATCAGGCTGGGGACCATGCTAATGAGGGCGACGGGGAGGCTGCGGAACAGGATTAATAGCATGAACAGGATAGCCGCAAAAACGTAACCCAACGTTTTGATCTGTGAGTCGAACAGGCTTTGCAGCATATTATTGTAGAGCACCATGGCGCCTGTGAGGTGTACTTGCTCCGGCTGCAAGCCGAAGTTATTTTCCAGATCGGAGCGGATTTTCGCCAACAATTCGTTGCGGTTCAGATTCTTGTCGGAATCGATTACCCGTATGCTAATGCGTACCTGGTTACCGTCGTCGGATAGGTAGGGTTGGACTAGCTGGTTGCGTAAATCTTCCGGGATAAAACTGGCCAGCAGCATCAGTTGCACATAGCTGAGTGGGCGCCCATTGAGTTTTTCTGCTACCTCATAGGTAGTAGCAATGGAGAGCACCTTGCCGGTTTCTGGTAGAGACTCTAGATAATTCTGAATATCTACTAGCTGTTTCAGCCGGGCAGGGGTAAACCAGTAGGCCCCTTTGAGCGGGTTAGGTTCAGCTTTCTTAGGTGTAGAGGCGAAGGGGTCGGCGTTGGATTCGGTGACAAAAGGATCGTTGTCGGCAAACGGATCGGCACCGTCTGTGGCGAACGAGTCGCTGTCTGCGAAGGGGTCTGTGTTATCCACGTCGTTAGCGCTACCAGATGCAAACGGGTCGCTGACCTCGTCGTCTACGCTGGCGCCATCCCAGCCCGTGGCGGGTTGCTCCAGAGCGGCTTTCTGCGCCGCTGTGGCTTTGGGCGCATCGATAACGATATCCAGCGGAGTGGTGCCGCCTAGCTTGCGATCAATCTTCAGCATGCCCTGATAAATTTCCGTATCTTTCTGGAAGTAATCAATAAATCGGTTTTCCACGGTGAGGCGGCTTATTCCCCACAGAGAGGCGGCAATCACACCCAGGGCAAGCAATAGCAACAGCGGGCGGTGGCGTTCGGTAAAGCCGGCAAAGGCCAGGGTTAGCTCGCGGCTGATGTCGCGGCCTTGCCGGGGGGCGCCGGCAGACAGCGGTGCCAGCAGAGCAGGAAACACCAGAAAGCAGACGATCAGTGATATGCCCAGCCCCAGGGTCATCATCCAGCCGAAGTCGATTACCGGGCGAATGCCACTGATGACCAGTGAGGAGAAGCCCACCATGGTGGTCAAGATCATGTAGATGCTGGGGCGCATCATGTGGGCGGCGGTTTCGCGGATCAGCCATTTTTGGCTAGCCTGCGGGTTTTCTTCGTGCAGTTCACGAAAGCGCACGGTGAGGTGAATGGTGATGGACATGGTGATGATCAGCAGCAAGGAAATATAGTTGCTACTGATGACGGACACTTTCCAGTCCATCCAGCCCAGCCAGCCGGTAACGGTCAGTACGGTGACGCCACAGCAGGCCAGCGGCACGATCACCCAGCGGGGGCGGCGGAAGATCAGGAACAGGGTAAGGATCAGAAAGATCAGCACGCCAACGCCGAACACTTTCAGATCGGAACGAATAAAGCGCACTAAGTCGGTGGTAATCATGGGTACGCCGCCCAGGAACAGGTTGGCCTCGCTCCGGTAGCCATCCATGATGTCGCGTACCTGGTCGATTTCACCGGCAGTGCGTTGCTGAATCTGGCTGCTGTAGTCACTGAAGGCACGGCTGGCAGCCGCTAGCTCTTGCTGGCCTTGTTCATCCAGTGCGCCGTTGTCTTCCAGCTCGCGCAGGTCGTTGCGCTTGTAAAGCAGATCGAAATATTTCTGATCCCGTTCGAAGCTCACCATCAGGGCGGTGGTGTTGCCGTCATCGCTGACCAGCAGGTCTTCGTAGAGCGGGTTTTTATCGGTGAACTCTTTCTCAGCCAACGACAGGTCTACGCCTTCGCTAGTGAGGGTGCGATATTCATTGGCTAAGTCACTGAATTCCACCTGGGGGCTGAACAGCAAGGGCACATCCAACATGCTGTAGACCGAACTGACCCGGTTTACCTTTTTGAGTGCCTGCTGTAAGGATTGCAGGTGTTCCAAGCTGCCCTGCTCGAATAACGGTTTGTCTTTAGGGCTATAGGTAATGACGAGGAAATCACTGCCGCCATATTGTTTGGCAATTTTTCGGTAATACTGCAGTGCTGAGTCATTTTCCAACACCATGGAATCCGCTGACGCGTCGATCTTGAAATTGCGGGCCTGGGTTCCGGCAATGCCGCATATGAGCACCAGCAGCACGAGCCAGAAAACAGGGTGTGCCAGTACGGCCCGGCAATAGGCATTAAACAATCGATGGGTCATGGTGTGTCCGGTCAACGTTCAAGAGGTTGGCAAAAGCGCAGGCCTGATGCTCAAGTATCGGTACGGCGGGGGAAATCAGAACATAGCCGCGTATTCTGCCGCGAACCGCGTATCGAAACGATGAATCAGTTTGCCGGCGGGCCAGGTCAGCAAGGTCATCAGGCCTTCGCTCCACTCTTCCTGGTGTACCCGACACCCGCCTTGTTCGTCGTCGATAAAAGTGAAACGGTGGATGACGCGGGCAAAAGGTAGCTGCAGGCCCCAACTGATACGTTCGTTCTCTTTGTACTCCAGCACTTTCACTATCACGGGCGCCGGGGGCAGGCGAGGCAAGTCGGCCACAAACAGCAACAGGGCGCCGGGGCGCCAGCGACCGTTGAGTAACCGGGCGTGGCGGACAACCGAGCACCAGCTTGACCAGTTGTCAGCATCGGCAAATAGTTTGAAAGCCTGTTTGCGCGAAGCGCGAGTGTCGGTGACTTCGTCGACCAGATAACGTTTTAGCATGCTGTATCCGTGTTTTTATTGGGTTAGGCGCTTCTTGCTGAAGCGCGAGGCACACACCGCTGCGTACGCGTGCGACATTCGAGTGTTTCAAAGGCACTAGATTACGCACAGTAGGCATCAACCTCCAGTCGGTAAAATGGGTCAATTCAGTGGGGGAGTGGTTGACCTGCCGGGGGAGGTTGCTAGTTTCGGGTGATCACGTGGAGTCAGCATGACAACAACATTGTTACCGGCGTCGATTCTGCCGGGGCTTCTTGAAGTCTCGTTACGCAACCAGCTGGATGTGCAGGCCCTGTTTGAACAGGTGGGCATTGATGCCGATATTGTCGGCCGCAGCGACCGATTTATCAGCTTGAGCCAGCTTGATGCGCTGCTCTATGCCGCTTTCACGGAAAGTGATGATCCTCTGTTCGGTTTGCATGTGGGGGCGGATAATCACTACGGAAACTTGGATCTGTTAGGCAATCTGATGGCGACTGCCAATACCCTGGAGCAGGGCATTGGCATGCTATTTCGCTACAAGGATTTGGTGGTTCCCTATCTGGATTTTACACTTGATCTGCAGAGCAAAAGTGTTCAGGTATCGGCGATCAGCAAAGACCCCTCCCTGCGCTTTACCGCCACGCGGGCACATAACGAAGTGGTAGTGGCAACCATGTTGTCTATAGGGCGTTCACTGCTGGGCGCCGATATGCCGCTAACGGGTGCCAGTTTCCTGCATGGCCAGCCCTTGCCCGAAGAGCTGGAAAGTTATGGCGCTTTTTTTCAGTGCCCGCTGCTGTTTTCTGCCGGTCAGAACGCCCTCCAGTTCAGCGCCGAGCTGCTTGGCTCGCCGTTGCCTCGGGCCTACCCGAAATACAATGAACGCTTACGCCGCTCTGCGGATCAGGTGTTAGCCGGCCTGTCTCGTGCGGCGGGCATGACTGGGCGGGTGGTGAAACAGCTGGAACGGTTACTTTCAGAGCATGCGGTGAGTATGGAAGCGGTAGCTGATGCGTTGGCCGTGACACCAAGGACGCTTCAGCGGCGCCTTCAGGAAGAGGGTACACGGTTCGCGCAATTACGTGATCAGGTTCGTCACCAACACGCCTGTAAAGCCCTGCGCCAGCCACGCTGTAATATGCAGAGCCTGGCCACTGAGCTGGGCTTTTCCGATACCGCCAACTTCTACCATGCCTTCAAGCGCTGGCAAGGCTGTGCGCCAGGCCAATACCGGAAGGGGGAACAGTAACGAGAGCGGTAATAAACACCGAAAAGCATAAACAGATGCTTTCCTTTAGGATTAAGGCTTCCCTTGAAACAGGTGTGGCATTTTGCCGCATTGGCATTTACGGCTTAGCTCGTATCCTTGCGCCGTTGATCCAATACTGGGGAAAGACCATGTCTCGTTTTGCCTATTCCGCTGTTGCGCTTACTTTTCTTGCTGCCAGCCCCGTAGCGTTCGCCCACTATGATGGTGTCCGGCCTGACAGCCATGCGCCGATTTCAGTCATGGGTGATCATACTCATAGCAAGGGTGAGTGGATGCTTTCGTATCGATATATGGGCATGGGAATGAGTGGCGCCAAATCCGGTAGCGAGTCACTCAGCACCGATGAGGCATTCGGGGAAATCCCGGGCATGGGGTCGATGAACATGAAAGCGCTGCCTTATGACATGACGATGCATATGCACATGCTGGGTGCCATGTACGCGCCTACCGATAACCTGACACTCATGGCGATGCTGCCTTACAGCACCAACGAGATGACCACCAAAACCCGCATGACCATGATGGGTACCACCACCCAGGATGAATTTGATACTGAAACTTCCGGAATGGGTGATGCCAGCATTGGTGGCCTTTACAAGTTCTATGACGACAATGGTTATCGCCTGCACCTGAACATGATGCTGGGCCTGCCCACCGGTTCTATTGAGGAAGAAGATTACATCCCAATGGCGGGCCAGGATTTGCAACTGCCTTACCCCATGCAACTGGGGTCTGGTAGCTATGAGGTTCGCCCAGGCCTTACCCTAAACAAGCAATACGATAGTTGGAGCTGGGGCGCGCAGATAAGCGCTAAAATTGCCTTGGACGAGAATGATCAGGACTACAAGCTGGGATCGCGTAAGTACTTGACTGCCTGGGCTGCCAAGCCTCTTTCTCCATGGGCGTCGGTGTCACTGGCTGCGTATAAAAGTTGGTGGACCGGCATTCATGGTGGCGCTGAAGACCTGACCATTTCGCCGATGATGAATCCGGCGGCAGACCCGGATGTCAAAGGTGGGCAGCGTTTGGATATCGGCGTGGGCGTTAACTTGCTGGCACCCCAGGGCAGCTTGAAAGGGCATCGCCTAGCGTTCGAGTATCTGGCGCCTGTGCATCAGTCCCTGCATGGCCCCCAGATGGAAACGGATTACACCTTCACCGTGGGTTGGCAAAAAGCTTTCGGTGGGAAGTAGCGCTTGTACGGCTAAGATAGAGCTGGAATGGGCGAAAGGCGCTCGCTTGCCACAATAAAAAAGCCGTTCTTGATTGGGAGCGGCTTTTTTGTATCTGAAATGGTGCCGGAACGCGGAATCGAACCGCGGACCTACTGATTACGAATCAGTTGCTCTACCGACTGAGCTATCCCGGCATGCCTGTTTTGCAGGCGGGCGCTAGTTTATCAGGCCGCCGGCTGCAGGCAAGCAGGAATCACGCTTACTGTTTTATGCCGGCCAGTTTGCGGGCGTGCCACTTTTGCATTCACACCTTAATGTCACGTCAAACCTGGATGCGCTGCTGAGCTTGAGGCCGGCTGCTCCGAGCGATACCGCCGTTTCTATGAGGTACGAGGTGCGAGCCGCCCAGTTTTCAGTGCTCTTGTATCCTGAAAAGCCTCTTTTGGCGAGGCTCGGGTGCACACGTTGAAAGGTGCCTCTGCAGCGCGGTGAGTTGGCCGACCGCGCAGCTAAGAGTAGCGCTCCTTTGACGAGACGTTACGCCTTGAATGTCAGGGACGCAGAATTCAGGCAGTAGCGCTGGCCAGTGGGTGGTGGGCCATCGGGGAACACGTGACCCTGGTGGCTATCGCAGCGGGCGCAGCGGATTTCCACGCGGAGCATGCCGTGGCTGCGATCACTCAGTTCACGGATGTGTTCTGGATCATAGGGTTGATAAAAACTGGGCCAGCCGGTGCCGGATTCGAACTTTGCATCGGAAGCGAATAGCGGCAGGTCACACAACTTGCAGTGATAAGTGCCGGCGTCTTTATTATCCAGCAGCCCACCACAAAACGGCGCTTCCGTGCCCTGATTGAGCAAGATACGGCGTTCGTCTTCGGTCAGCGTTTGTGCGCGGGCCTGCTTCTCTTCTTCGCTCAGGGGCGTCAGGTCAAAGCCGCTGGCGGACAGTGCTTGGGTCATCAGGCACTCCCTTGGATTGGTCTCGTTAAGGTGTTCGTGATTTCAGTTTGTCGGGGAAAGCATGAATCAGCTTTTCCACTTTGGGCTTGGCTACATGTGTAACATACCCTTGGGTTGGATTTCGACGGGCGAAATCCTGGTGGTAGTCCTCTGCGGGAAAGAATGTTTCCAGAGGCTCCACGGTGGTGGCGATGGGGGCAATAAAAGCGCCGGCATTGTTTAGTTGTTCGATGTAGGCCTCGGCCACGGTTTTCTCGGCATTATCATGATAAAAAATCGCGGAGCGATACTGGGTGCCTCGATCGTTGCCCTGGCGGTCTTTCTGGGTAGGATCGTGGGCCACAGAAAAGAACACTTTCAGTAACTCGCCAAAGCTTATGACGGCGCTGTTGTACTCCACTTCAATGACTTCCGCATGGCCGGTGGTGCCGGTGCAAACGGCGTCGTAATTGGCCCGAGCGGCATGGCCTCCCGCATAACCGGATACCACCGCATTGACCCCTTCAAGATTTAGATAGACCGCTTCAACACACCAGAAGCAGCCGCCAGCGAGTACCGCTTTGGCGGTGCCATTGACGGGCAGATCTTCGATAGGGTCAGGGAAGTTTTCCGGGTGAATGGCCAGGGATGTGCCGGGGATTACTGCGTTCATGGTCCCTCCAGTGGGGAATGTCACGCCAGCCGGGCTTGTGGCCCAGCTGGGGTAATATCAGTGTGACCAGAGGAGCGGTAACAGGGATCAGTCCTGCTTAACGGCGCCACTGGCAATCAAGCTATCAATGTCACTGTCACTGAAACCGGCTTGGCTCAATACCGCGCGGCTGTCGGCACCAGCGGTGGAGGCAGGTTTGACCTCGCCAGCGGCGGTGCGTGAGAAGCGCGGGGTCGGTGCCGGTTGTGCGGCACCGTTGACGGAAACAAACGACTCTCTAGCCACGTTATGCGGATGCGAGGGCGCTTCTTCAAGGCTGAGTACCGGTGCAAAACACACATCGGTGCCTTCCATGAGGGCGGACCATTCATCTCGAGTCTTTTGTTTGATGACAGCGGCCAGCTTTTGTTTCATTTCGGGCCACTTGGGCGGATTGATCTGGTGGCCGAAATCCTCGGAAGGCAGCTCAGCAAGCTGACACAGTTGCGCATAGAACTGCGGCTCGATACTGCCGATGGAAACATATTTGCCGTCGGCGGTTTCATACACTTCATAGAAATGGGCGCCAGAATCCAGCATGTGGGTGCCGCGATTGTCGGTAAACATGCCCTGGGATTTGAGCCCATAGAACATGGCCATGAGGGCGGCGGAGCCTTCCACCATGGATGAATCCACCACCTGACCTTTAGCGCTACGCTGGGCTTCCAGTACGGCGCAGACCATGCCGAAGGCGAGCATCATGCCGCCGCCGCCAAAATCACCCACCAAGTTGAGCGGAATAGCGGGTTTTTCGCCTTCACGGCCCATGGCATGCAGGGCACCGGACAAGGAGATGTAGTTCATGTCGTGGCCGGCGGCTTGGGCCAGTGGGCCGGTTTGGCCCCAGCCGGTCATGCGCCCGTAGACCAGCTTCGGGTTGCGCGCCAGGCATTGTTCCGGGCCCACGCCCAGGCGCTCAGTGACACCGGGGCGGAAGCCTTCGAACAGGCCATCGGCGGTTTCACACAGTTTGAGGACGGTTTCAATGCCTTCGGGGCTTTTCAGGTCTACGGCTAGGTTTTGGCGGTTACGAAAAAGGACGGTGTGGCCAATAGCGGAATGGGGGTTGCCGCCGGGACGGTCGATGCGAATGACGGTGGCGCCCATGTCGGCCAGCATCATGCCGCAGAAGGGGCCGGGGCCAATGCCGGCCAGTTCGATGAAAGTCAGTCCGTGGAGTGGGCCTGTCATAATGTTCATTTCCGTTGTCAGAGTCCGTTTTACCGTTCCCTGACAGACGTGGGTCAATCAGGGAACAAGAGCGTGTTCGCGCAAGGTGCGACGCAGGGCCGAGCATTGGCTTTTGGCAATGGCAACGGCGTTGCTGGCTTCGTGGGTGGTGGCGATACCCGTCCACAGAGGTTTGCCTTCGGCGTTGATCAGCTCAGCGCCATGTTGCCGCAGGGCGTCTGGAACCTCGGCTTTTGCCAAGCCTCCGCGAATCCCGACTTGCCAAGTCGGTTGCACGTCGCCGGCAGATTGGTCCATCGGGTTAAGCTGGTTGCCTGCCGCTGGCGGTGCCGCCGCATCGATCAGCAGGTGGGTAAGCTCAACTACCAGAATCCGCTCTACATCGTTTTCTTGCGCCCAGTTGAGGATGCTTTCTTTTCCACCTTCATACCATAACGGTAATTCCTGATGGCTGAGCAAAACGGTCAACGAATTACTTGAAAATATATCTTTGCAGGTCAGTTCCCAGGTTTCGCGAATGTTGCCTTCCGGGGTGTGCGCAACCAGCAGCAGGGTGCCCAAAGGTGGGTGGGTGTCGTCGTCGGTGAAGCGGGTGGTTACGTCCGTGGTGCTGGCGCAGCCGGCAACGAGTAGGGCAGGTAACAGGTATCGGAAAAGCGATCGCATGGAAATCTCCGGCGGCGAATACGGTGCCTTCAATGGCTTGGCTTTAGTGTAGCAGTGCTACAGAGGCGCCACATCCACTGGAGCACAATCTTTTACCCGTGCTTGTTATCTGCGCGCTATGGAATCGCAGGGGATAGGGTCGTTGGGCCGCTGCGGGTTGCGGCGATAGCAAATTTGCAGCCAGTGTGCGTTTCCTCTGTATCCGCGTACCAACGTATTTCGTACTCATCTTGCGCTGTTCCCTGTCGCTGCCATTGCAGTTGCAATGCTGCGCCGTCGTCGGTGGCGACAGGCTGCCCCTGACAGTGAATGCCCAGGTGTAGTGAAGTGAGAGCCAGCCGCTCAGCGGGTGTCGCGAGCAGCGTTATGCGCCAGTAAGGGCCGGAAGCGGGTTCGCCCTGCTGCAGCTCGGGTTGGCCTTGCCACTGCAGCCCAGCAGGGGGGGTGGCGGCTTGCTTCCTTTCTGGAAAGTACTGATGAGAGAGCAGCGAAAAGGTCTGCTTGCGGGGAATATCGAGGATATCACCTGACTGTTGCATGTCTTGGCTTAGGTGAACGCTCTGGCCAATCAAAAAATCCAGGGTATGTGGGCCGTAGAGTGTATGGCCACCTTCATAATATTGCCGTTGGTACTCCTCTGGGGTAGCAGCATAGCCAAAGTAGCCGTTGGCCAGGCTGGAAACTTCTACTTTCCAGGGAGTGCCCACAGGCAGGGTATCGGCAATCGCGCTGCGTAACCGGTTGCCGCTTTCCAAAGTGACCTCCCAAGGCAGTGGAACCAGAACTAGCTCATTAACGCGAATAATCTGGAACAGCGCTTGATGAGGGAAACGTTCTTTGGGGAGCAATAATTGCAGCTTGGAGAGCATCCACTGTTTTACTCCCTGGCAGTTATCGGTGAAGAAACGGCGGGGCCAGTCTTCTTTCAGGAAAGGTAAATAAGAAATCGGGAACACTTCGTCACCGTTGGCTGCGCCGGCCACGGAGGCGCCAACAATGGCGCGCTCACAGAGCCCGAACCGTTGGGTGTCAATTTGCTCCAACACATTAAGCTGGCGGCTCGCCACAGCGGTATCCAGTTCGCGGGTAAGTTGCCCAGCCAAAGAGTGAAACAGCTGTACTGCGTGCTCACCCAGTGCCACGCCGATGCGCTGGGCCTCTAGGTCGCCGCGTTGGCCTTCGTGCCAGGCCGGATTGTTGTCTGCATGAGTCGCCTGGGCGGCGCCGTGGATAAAACCGGGGGCTGTTGTGGTGAGTTCGTCTTCCAACACACCGCTGATCCAGTGCCAGACATCCGCATGGTAGGGGCGGGTAAAAGGAGGAATGGCGGTGCCATGAATAGAATAGAGGCTTAAGGCGCCGGCAGGCACAAACGTGTCCCCTTGTCGTTGGTCAATACGTAGCAGCGTCATGGTGGGGTTCACTGCCATGATCGAGTCATCGTCTTGGAGTTGGCGGCCAGGGAAATTGTTCGCCCAGGCCGCTAAAGAACGATTACGAGTATAGCCGCGGATATCACTTTGGCCGACCGCGAAGCGGGCTTCTTGCCGGGAGGAATAGGCCTCAATAACGGCGTCGGCGATCTGTTTGCTCAGGAACGCGAACAGAGCCGGATCGAAGCCAGGTTTGTTGCTGCCAAATACATTGTAGAAATCGCTGCCGAGATATTGGCCCGGGCCGGAATGAGTGTGTGTCACCAGTAGAGAGAGTGCGTGGGCTGGAACATCGGTTTTTTGTGCAATGCGCTCTGCCACACGGTGATGAAGCGGCAGAGAACCGGTGCCTAGATCTAATTGCACAATGGCCATTGGCGTTTGGCCGGGGGCATGGAGGTAAAACGCCCGCGCCTTCAGGCGGGTGCGAAAGCCGTCTGCTGCTTTGGCCCAGGCGGAATAGCCAAATTTGGGCATGCCTATTGGTGGGGTAATATCGCGTTCTGCAATACCAGCCACGGGGTGGGGATTTTGGCTGGCAGATAGCGGCGGTGTCAGCGTGATATCCAGCTGCTGGCGTGGGAAGAATAGAAAGGGCCAAGCGGTATGGGCCAAGCCAACAATAACGATGAGCACGCCAATAGAGGCTAACCAGCGGCAAATACATGATGAGCGGGTAACAGACATAATTGGGGGCTTTTATGATTTTGTACCAAAGTACCTACTTGGCAATGTTGGCGCAAATGAGCGAGTTCTGTCGCTGAGCGGGCGTAAAGGATACGAGAAGTTACGCTTGGATACAGAAAGTAAGACCATCGACTGAATCACAACATTATTCCAACGTAACGGCACCGGACCTCTATTTTTTTTTCTTCCCCCACCTATTCCAATGGTTGCACAGATCATTCGTACCCAAGGGGGGTAGTCATGAAAACAAATATTCATATTTCCATGTTGGCGGCGGGGGTTGCTTTAGCGACACAGGGCCTTGCTGCAGAGGGCATGAACGAACCAACTACGCGACAATATGTCGCTCCCATGCTGCATTATCTTGTGTTGGACGAAGACCGTGATTTATCCCGCAAAGGCCTGGGTGGCGGTTTGGTTTATGGCCGTGAACTGTCTGAGCATTGGTGGTGGGAAACTGAAGGCGCGGGTTATGGCCAAGATTCCGGTGTCGACGGAGCCTCGGATTACTATCAATACACCGTAAGCACGGGTTTGGCCTATGCCCTTGGCGACCGTGAAAGCTTCACGCCATTCGTGCTGGCTCAGATCGGTGGTGCCTATAACGACGTCGTGCCTGATGATGATGATGGCCTCAATCTGCACGCCAACGTTGGCTTGGGGGTTGTGACTGGCCCGATTTCTGACAACGGGCTGAAGCTGCGCGCTGAAGCCCGTTATATGTACGATGATTTCGATGGTGTCACCGGTTCCGCTTCTGAAGATGAGGGCGGCTTTAATGACTGGCGCTTCTCCTTGGGGCTGGAAGTGCCTCTTGGCCGAACCAAGACCGTAGAAGTCGAAAAAATTATCTATCAAACCCGTGAGATTGAGAAAATCGTCGAAGTTAGTGTGCCCGATAGCGATGGCGACGGGATTCCAGATAACCGCGATAAGTGCCCGAATACTATCGCCGGCGGCAAGGTGGACGGCGACGGCTGTTTGCTGACGAACCAGACTATTACGTTTAACAATATTGGCTTTGAGCTTGACTCCGCCAAACTGACTGCGACCTCTCGCCCACTAGTCGATCGTCTGGGTAAAGCATTGACGTCTCAGACTAATTTCAATGTCGAGATTGCAGGCCATACCGATAGCACTGGCAGTGCAGGATACAACGAAACCCTTTCTGACAAACGAGCCAAGGCCGTACGCCAATATCTAATCGATAACGGTGTGGCAGCAGAGCGCCTTACTGCTCGTGGCTACGGTGAAATGGTTCCGGTGGCAAGTAACGAGACGTCATCCGGCCGTGCCATGAATCGTCGCGTTGAATTCCGCGTTAGTGAGCAATAGGAGACGGGCTATGAATAATCAAATGAAAACACTAATGACTTTTTCGTTGATGGCATTTCTAGGCGCCGGTCTTGCTGGCTGTGAGGCTGAAGGTGACGGATCTTCAGGCTCTGGCGGGAATACCCCTGTTGTAAATCAGACAGATCAAGATGGTGATGGTGTTCCGGACACTACGGATAATTGCCCTACCATCCCTAATCCTGGCCAAGCGGATTCTGACGGCGACGGCATCGGTGATGCCTGCCCAGAGCGTTTCTGTGAGGATCCGGCGCAACGATTTACGGTAGACATTGGCTCGGTAATTCCCGCGGATGGCGCTACCAATGTGTCTACTGGCTCCTTGATTCAGGCAACATTCTCTCATCAACCGAATTTAACCAGTCTGGAAAACAGTGCATTTATTGGGCTGGAAACGTTGGCTGGTGATCCGGTGGCTCTTGATCCTGCAGTGACAGGAAATGAGGCAACCTTCGCAGCTGAAGCGCCTCACCTGATGGCTGCCACTAGCTATGTGTTCTATATCAATGCCAGTGAAATTGCCGGTGTTGAGGCGGAGGCCTGTGCTCAGGCTGGCTTTGATCCGAAATATCTGGTTTTAACCGACGAAAATGGTGATCCGTTGGTTGATGGTAACGGCGCCCCCGTAACCGAGAAAGAGTTCAACTTCGAAACTGGGCTGAACAACTTCTTAGACGTGGTGAGCACTGACCCTGAGGAAGGCGATGCCGTTGGTGCGAGTATCAAACCTAGCGTGACCTTCAATCAGCCGGTTGACGAAACCACCCTCAGCTGTGAGGGCAATGATGCTGTTATCGTTGTTGAGAAACTGGACGATGGTGGTGTAGTTGAACAAACCGTGGCCGGCAGTTGTGGATTGTCAGAAGACGGTATGACGGTGACCTTCACTCCGGACGACGGTTTGCAAGAGAGCGCAGACTACCGGCTGACAATTAATGGCGGTGGCGTTGTGGCTGTGAATCCAAATGCCGATCCGCTAGCTGACTCGGTTGTTGTTAACTTCCAAACCACTAATAACGTAGCGGACCTGACTAACTGCAGCACCCCGGTTGCTGGCATTTGCGTACTGGGCGGCGAAGATCATCCTGGTGGGCTGGTTGACGTACTGCTTGATGATGAGACAGGGCCTTTGGGTCCTATCGCAGGTAACATTGGTGGTGCCGATGCTCTGGCTGAGCGTTTAGAAGATCTGCTCAACAATGATGATGGCTCGCTGGAATCTATTCTTACATCGCTTGCTACCGGCAATTTGCAGGACGGGCTTCAAGCTCTGGTTCTCGGAGACGAGGACGGTAATGGGGGTTTGCAGGATATCGTCACCGAATTGCTGATGGGCAATGACGCTGGTGAAGGCGGGCTCGTAGGGCTGCTGGGCGAAGACGGTGTCACTGGCTTGCTCACAGCTCTGCTCATCGAACCGCAGAATAACCCGGACTGTCAGGCTTCACTGGGGACGGTTTGCCTAGTGGGTACAGATAGCCAACAAGGTATTGTGGACCTTCTGTTAGAAGACGGCGGCGCGTTATCCGGGCTGGGTCTTGAGCAACAAGAACTGGTTAACACCTTGGGTGACCTGCTCGAAAATGACGGCACTCTCGCCGATACAGTGAAGGGCTTACTGGTCGGTGGTCAGCTTAAAGAGGGGCTTACTGCCTTGCTGCTGGGCAATCCAGCTAATGGTGAATCGCCAGGATTAATTACTGCTCTGAAGAACGTTCTTGATCCGGAAGACGGTTTGATTCCCAGCCTGCTTTGTACCATTGGAGGCTTGCTGGGTCGTACCTGCGAGTAAGCCTTGGCAAAAAATTGGATAAGGTGGCCCTGGCGTTGAAAACAACCCGGGGTTGCCTTATTAAACCGCTATAACAGTCAGCTTCGCTTCCTGATTCAAAACACTCAATCCCTTCTGCGCCTCGTTTCTTTATTGAAAATGCTAAGGAAAAGGCTTTGTTCTTCATTAAGAACGGGTCGTTACCCTGGCGCCGATCGCCATTCTATAAATGAATCAACAAGCCGCCTTAGGGGTACCCGAAGTGGGTTTGGTTGAACGGGATCAGGCCACCAGAAGCTCGATTAGATCGATTCATTGCTCGTCCCCCTACTCATGCCACTCTAATCCGAGAGACACCAAATAAGAGTATTTGGCGGATTTTAATATACGCCGAAAAAGTGAGTTTCATGCCAAAAAAATGGTACTGCGTCTTTATTTCTATTCGCACGATCCTGAGTATAATTCCGTGGCCTAGTTAACATACCCAAGGGGGATGTCGTGAAAGGAAGCATACATACTTCGCTATTTGTGGCAGGTGTCGCATTGGCGGCACAGGGATATGCAGCAGAAGAAACGGCGACAAAGCAATATATCGCGCCGATGCTGCACTATCTGGTGCTTGATGAAGACAGAGAGTTGTCTCGTAAAGGGTTTGGCGCAGGCCTGGTTTATGGCCGTCAGCTGTCCGACCATTGGTGGTGGGAAACCGAGGGCGCAGGTTACGGCCTGGATTCAGGAGTGGAAGGCGCTGCGGATTACTACCAGTACACAGTAAGTACCGGTTTGGCTTATGCCTTTGGCGACCGGGAAGGTTTTACCCCGTTCGTGTTGGCTCAGGTCGGTGGCGTCTACAACGATGTGGTGCCGGATGACGATGACGGCGTTGACTTGCACGCCAATGTGGGTCTGGGTGCGGTTACTGGTCCAATCTTTGATAACGGCTTGAAGCTGCGCGCTGAAGCTCGGTATTTGTACGACGATTTCGACGGCATTACAGGAACTCTCTCAGAAGACGAGGGTGGCTTTAACGACTGGCGTTTCTCGCTGGGCTTCGAGCTGCCCCTCGGTCGCAGCAAGACCGTAGAAGTAGAAAAAATCGTCTACGAAACCCGTGAAGTTGAAAAAGTCGTTGAAGTTAATGCGCCCGATAGCGATGGCGACGGCATTCCTGACAATCGTGACAAGTGCCCAAATACAATTCAGGGCGGCAAAGTTGATGGCGACGGCTGTTTGCTAACCAACCAGACCATTACCTTCAATAATATTGGCTTCGAGCTGAATTCTGCCAAGGTTACAGCGATCTCTCGTCCGGTTTTGGATCGCCTGGTAACAGCGCTTAAATCCCAGACTAACTTTGATGTTGAAATCGCAGGCCATACTGATTCTACCGGCAGCGCTGAATACAACGAAGGGTTGTCTGACCGTCGTGCAAAGTCTGTGCGTCAATATTTGGTTGATAAAGGGGTCTCGGCAGAGCGACTGACTGCCCGTGGCTATGGTGAAGTGGTTCCGGTTGCCAGTAATGAGACTGCATCCGGTCGGGCGATGAATCGTCGTGTTGAATTCCGAGTTAATGGACAATAGGGGATAGGGATATTATGAACTCATTAATGAAAATCTTATTTACTGTAATGATTGCCGCTACGCTGGGTATGGGCTTGGCTGGTTGTGATGCCGATGGCGATGGCGATAGCAACAGTGGAAGTAATAACCCCGTAGGTAATGTTGCGGACCAGGATACGGATGGTGTGCCTGATGGCGAGGATAATTGTCCTGCTGCCTCGAACGCCATGCAAGAAGACCAAGATGGCGACGGTAACGGCGACGTTTGCGACGATGACCGTGATGGTGATGGCGTAGATAATGATGCCGATAACTGCCCGCTGGTCGCTAATGATTTACAGGAAGACGCTGATGGTGATGGTGTTGGCGACGACTGTGATATGGATAGCGACCAGGACAAAGACGGCGTCGATGACGGCGTAGATAATTGCCCGGCCGTCTTCAACCCGGAACAGGGTGATGTGGATGGCGATGGCAAAGGCGACGTTTGTGATGACGACTCAGATGGCGATGGCGTTGATGATGCCAACGATAACTGTGTCTTCACTGCCAACAACGACCAAACCGATACTGATGCCAATGGCGTTGGTGATGTATGTGATGACGACCGCGACGGCGACACGGTGGTGGATGTTGACGATAACTGTCTGAACCTGCCTAACACCGACCAATCCGATATAGACATGGATACGGTTGGTGATGTATGCGATGACGACCGTGATGGTGATGGCATCGATAACGATGGCACCGAGAGCAGCGATAACTGCCCTGATACTGCCAACAACGACCAGTCCGATGGAGATGGCGATGGCATCGGTGATGCGTGTGATGACGACTTTGATGGTGGCGGTGACCAAACCGATACCGATGGTGATGGCGTCATTGATACCGAAGACAACTGCCCCGCGATTGCTAATGAAAGTCAGAAAGACGACGATGGCGATGGTACAGGCAACGTGTGTGACGAAAACGGTTTCACCTGTTCAGCTGACAGCACTTTCCAGCAGTTGACTGGTGATAATTACACGGCAAAAGGCGGTTCCTTGGGCGGGTTCTTAGAGTTTGGTACATGCACGCTTTGTAAGGTGAGCAATCCTGACCGTATCATTGATGAAGATAACACCACTTACGCCGATATTAAGGTGGGCTTGTCACTAGGTGGGTTGAACAGCAGCAGACGCAGTGGCGCGTATGTGGCGGCTAACGCCATCGACGAATCCAACGATATTACAGATAGCTTTGTTGGTTTTGTGGTGAGCGATTCGGATGCCTCATTGATCAACACGAAAGTATTGGGCGATTTCGTGACTATTGTGTTTCGTAATGACGGCGACATTGTGGATACAGCTACAGTTGACGGCCATGTGCTGCGTTTAAGCTTGTTAGGCTTGGGTGTTAATACCGATCAACGCTTCCTTGCTGCACCGGTACCCGAAGAGCCTTTTGACTCAGTTCAAATGAACTATGGTGGGGTTTTCAACTTTAACACCAAGCTCCGTGTTCATGACGTGTGTGTTGGCTCGCCTGCTTCACTCTAATCTGAACGTAAGTGATATAGTTCGATATATGTAAAAGCAGGTCTCTGCACTTTAGTAATAAGGTGCAGAGAAAGGCCTGAATCAAGCGGCTTACAATGCTTCTAAAATGAAGGCGTTGTAACTCGAGTGGTTCGGGCTTTTTTTGTGCTCCGTTTTTCTGATTGAAATAGCGTCTATCCTCCTCTTCCTTCTCACCATCCTCCATTTGTTAAGTGTCAGCCCCTTTGCCGGGCTTTTCTCTTGCCCTGGCGATGTGTTTGTCATTGTGCCGTTGCTGGTAACGCTGCCCTCTGAGCAGGGTCTCGAGACCTTGGATCGGGCAGCCCTTGCCAAAGAGTATCGCCTGATGCCCATAGGCTGGTACTCTGAGCTAAGTAATAAACACTAGAAGAGAGAGGGGGCGCCCATGCGTTTAGGCATATTCACGCTGATATTTTTTGGGTTCACGCTGCTGGCCGGTTGTGACAGCAAGCCGGAGGTGGGTGAGGTCGTCAGCACCTTTGAAAACTATCAAGAAACCGGTGATTTGCCCGCCCTGCAGGCGCATGGTTTTGTCCGGCTTTTAGCGCCGCGCTTTGATGAGCCATCGGGGCTTCCCCGCGATGGCATTCCCGCCAGTGAATATCAGCAGCAGGCTGAAGCGTTTGTGGAGCACCTGGGGCTGGAACCGCGTTGGGTGTATGCCGACAATTTTGCTGAACTGGGTGACCTGATCAACCAGGGTATGGCCGATATCATTGTCACCAATTATTCGGTGACCAATGCCCGGCAGGAGACGCTTGCGTTTTCTACCCCGGTTAACGCGGTACAGGAGCGCATGGTGGTGCCACGGGGGTTGGCGGACCTGCCGCTGGCTGAAATGGGCCCCCTTAGTGTGTCTGTGCCGGACGGATCGGCCTACCAGGAGACCGCCATTAAGCTGGCCAAACGGCATCCGGATTTAAGCGTCGAAGTGCTGGACGGCAACATGTCTGATGAGGCGTTGGTCACTGGTGTGGCGAAGGGTGAATTGGCGGCCTCTATCGTCGACAGCAATATGCTGCATGCCCTGCTGGAGGAGGGCGGCGAAGCGGTTGCGGGGCCGGTGGTGAATCGTAAACGCCGCATTGCTTGGGCGGTTCGGCCAGATAGCACAGAGTTGCTTGATCAAATCAATCAGTACATTACTAGTGAGCGGGTCATTACGTCTGAAGCCAGCGAAGAGGCTCGTGACTGGGAGGCAATTCAAGAGCACGGCGTATTGCGAGTCATTACTTCCAATAACCCGGCCAGCTACTTTATGTGGCGTGGTGAGTTGATGGGCTTTGATTATGATCTGATCAAGGATTTCGCCAAACAGCATCGCCTGCGGGTTCGGGTGGTGGTACGGGAAACACCATTGGCCATGTTTGCTGCATTGGAAGCGGGCGAGGGCGATGTTATTGCTGCATCGATGACGGTGACGCCTGAGCGGCAACAGGCCGGCTGGGTGTTTAGCAATCGTTACTTAGAAGTGAACGAGCAACTGATCGGTGAAGCCAGCGATATGCCACTGGAATCGGTACAAGGCTTGGCTGGGCGCACCGTGGCGGTTAATCCGGAAACGGCCTATTACGACACGCTAAAAGGTCTGCAGGCCGCTGGGCTACAGTTTGATATTCACGAAGTTCTTCAGGCCAGTACTGAAATGCTGATTGAAGGGGTGGCCAATGATGAATATGACTTGACCATGGCGGATAGCCATCTGGCGGCTATGGAATCCACCTACCGGGACGATATTGCCGTTTTGTTCCAGTTCGAACCCCCCAAAGAGATTGCCTGGGCCACTCGTAAACCTCAGAAAAAATTGCGTAAGCAACTGAATAATTACATCAAGCGGGGCTATCGGGGTCTGTTTTATAACGTGACTTATAATCGTTACTTCAAAGAAAAGAAAACCATTGCTGCTCACGAGGCCTACCGGGTGGAGGCTGGCCGAGATATTTCGCCCTATGATGAACTGGTGCGGGAGAAATCGCTCCAGTACGGGCTTGATTGGCGTTTAATTACCTCTCAGATGTATCAGGAAAGTCACTTTAACCCAAAAGCTCGATCATTCGCCGGCGCCCAGGGCTTGATGCAAGTCATGCCGCGAACAGGCCGGCAATTCGGTTACAGCAATTTGGCCAACCCGGAAAACGGGGTATCCGCGGGCCTGGCTTATATCGACTGGCTTGAGCAGCGTTTTCCTGCGCGGTTGGATCTGGCAGAAAAGCTCTACTTTACCTTGGCGGCGTACAATGCTGGGCACGGCCATGTGGAAGACGCGCGCCGGTTGGCGCAACGGCTGGGTAAGGATCCTGACAAGTGGTTCGGCCATGTGGAAGAGGCCATGCTGTTGCTGGCCAAACCCCAGTACGCTCGGCAGGCTCGTTATGGCTATGTGCGAGGCAGTGAGCCGGTGAAATACGTGAGAGAAATTAAAAATCGATACCTGGGTTATGTGGCAGCGTTGGGGGAACAGGAACCGTCTCAGCTTTAACGGGATTTTTACAATGGGGCCATGGAAAAGCCGGAAAAGAACTCCATACTCTGTGGTACACACCCATTGAAGGAGATTGTGATGGATCGCAACGCTTTCATCGAAAAAGTGAAGGGCAAGCTGAACGAGCTGGATAACGAATTCGATCAGTTGCAAGTTAAAGCGGAACAAGCAGGCGAAGATGTGCGCCATAAGTGGGAAGACCGCAAGCTTGAACTGAAAGAAAAGCGCAAGGAGTTATCTGAGCAGCTGGATAAGGTGAGCGACGAAAGTAACTCTCGCTGGGAAGAAGTAAAAGACAGCGTAGAAAAAACTTGGGATAGCACTATGGATGGGCTGAAAGATATCAAGAACAGCGTATTCAAATAGTCTCAGGTAGACATAAAAAAACCGGGCAAAAGCCCGGTTTTTTTATGTGAGCACTAAACGTCTGTTGCTCTAGCCAAAGATAAACGCTGACCACAGCGTGTGGCGGCTTCCTCTGCTATCTAGCAAAGCGTATTCCGGTGTGCCGATTTACTGTGTGCACTCAGCCAGCCAATCAGTGATCGCTTGCTGTACTTCCTGCCGGCAATGATCGTTAAGAATTTCATGCCGGCCCTCAGGCCAGAAATGAGCCTTGAGCGGTTGTTCCATGGCATGCAACACTTTTTCAAGCGCCATCATTCCTTTGCCATTGTCGCTCATCGGGTCCTGCTCGCCACCGAGCAACAGAACGGGCAGGGTTGCTGGCAGTTCTGACAAACCGGTAATGCTTTGAATACGACGCATGGCAGTAACCAGTTGTACCCAGGTTTCCGTACTGCAATCGAAACCACAGAGCGGGTCATTGATATAGCGTTTCACCTCTTCGGCATCGGCACTTAGCCAATCAAACTCGGTGCTAGCTTCCGGTACGCGGGTGGCCCAAGTGCCAAAGGTGAGCTTGCGTATCAACGGGCTGGGATGGCGTTTTCCCCAGCGCATACGTTCGAACTTTACGGGAAGGGCCATTAACCGGTAATAGGCGCCGGGATGATAATCACTGGCACACATGACCAAGCCAGCCAGAGCATCACCATGTTGTTCAGCCGTGGCCAGAGCGATAAACGAGCCCATGCTGTGCCCGCCCAGTACGACGGGTAATTGTGGGTGATTTTCTTTGCTCAAATGGAGGACGCTGGCCACATCATTCACAAGGTGCTGCCAGCCGTGTTGGTCACCAATGTGGCCGGCGGGGCATGCATCATTGATGCTGGCACCATGACCTCGGTGATCCGGACAATAGAGGTTCCAGCCAGATGCATTCAATGCCTCTGCCAAGTGTTGATATCGTGAGCCGTGTTCGGACATGCCGTGTAGCCAGATTACCGTGCCCTTGGCTGTGGCAGGCTTGCAGGGCCAGTAATGGACGGCGACAACGTGGTTGTCGTCTGTGGTGTGATAGATAATCTGTTCAGTCATAATGGTCTCCGGCTGCGCAAAACGTGCGCTATTGCCGAGGAAAGGTCAAGAAATCTCAGCAAGGAAGAACGATGATAGCAAGAATAAAAGATCGCCTGATGGTTTTCGTGGTGGCCTTGCTGGGGGCGCTAACACTACGGTAAGTAATTTTGGTTGGTGATTCTGCCCGTGCCAAGGGCCACCAAGCGGGCGATGCGGTTATTAGGGTCTGGCTTGGCTGTGATCAATGAACCGCAGGCCAGTGTTATACCGGAGCCCAACGGTGTTGCTGCTCTAAAAGCACAAGGTGTGCCAGTGGCGGTGTCAGCCCTAGTGTTAGGCGACGATTACAGCACTGGTAAAGCCCGCAAGCAAAGGCCAGCGGGTATTACCGTCAAAGGCGACGAAGTGGCGCCGGGTACCAGTATTACCGATATCAAGGAAGAAATGCATTACACCAAGGTGGCACCAATTTCGCTGCTTATACCGCGGTGTCTGGTGCGATGCTACAGCCTTATTTTGTACGCCCGGATGCCACCATCACTCAAGCTATTTCAGCACGACAAGAGTACTTCCCGGAGTCGAACCTATACGGGCTCCGGCCGGAAGGGCTACTATGGAGAGTGAAATTGGGGAGAGTGAAATTGGCCGCGCTCACCCTCGCGATTTGCAGGGTGGGCCGGTAGTGTCGACGCCATTGTGGCGCGTAGGGTCGAAAATGACATGATCAGCGCCACTCTCTTTCATTATCGACCGGCTTTCATCATCGACCGGGGGCCAGAGGCCCCCGGTGCTGTTTCAGGAATTATTGTCAGGAGTTTTCATGATTGAATATCGGATTCGCCCCTTGCGCCCAGAGGCGCATTTGTTCGAAGTTACCCTGACGGTGGCGGAGCCGATGCCTGAAGGGCAGGCGTTTAGCCTGCCCGCTTGGATTCCTGGTAGCTATATGATTCGCGATTTCGCCCGCCACATTGTTCATGTGCAAGCCAGCTGTCACGGCGAAAGCCTGCCAGTGGCCAAGCGAGACAAACAGACCTGGCAGCTGCCTCCCTGCGACGGGCCGGTGCAACTGCAATATCAAGTATATGCGTGGGATCTGTCGGTACGCGGCGCGCACCTGGATACCACCCACGGCTATTTCAATGGTAGCTGTGTTTTTCTCGCGGCCATGGGCCATGAAGATCAACCTTGCCAGGTAGAGATCGTAGCCCCGCAAGGGCATGCCTATAATGGTTGGCAGGTGGCCACCGGGCTGCCGCGTCAGTCCGGTTCCGAGCTGGATTTTGGCCAATTTCAGGCCGAAAATTACGATGCCTTGATCGACTATCCAGTAGAAATGGGGCCGTTCGAATACGCCCAGTTCGAGGCTTGCGGAGTGCCTCATTGGGTGGTGTTGGCCGGCCGACACAAGACAGACACAGCCCGCTTGTGTCGCGATCTGAAACCGATTTGCGAGCACCACATCCGCATGTTCGGTGAGCCGGCGCCTATGGATCGTTACGTCTTTATGACGCTGGTTACCGGCAATGGCTATGGCGGTCTGGAGCATCGTAACTCCACCAGCCTGATGTGCCCCCGTGATGATTTACCTCGCCGTAGCGATGAACCGGGCAAAGTCCGTGATGGCTATCGCTCGTATTTAGGGTTGTGCAGCCATGAGTATTTTCATACCTGGAACATAAAGCGCATAAAACCTGCGGCGTTTACTCCCTTTGATTTGTCACAGGAAGTGCATACCGAATTACTGTGGGCCTTTGAAGGGATTACCAGTTATTACGATGATCTGTCTTTGACGCGAACCGGGCTGGTGTCACCACAAAGCTACCTGGAGCTGTTAGGGCAGACACTGACTCGAGTTTACCGGGGGCAAGGGCGGTACAAGCAAACGGTGACTGAATCCAGTTTTGATGCCTGGACCCGCTTCTATAAGCAAGACGAGAATGCCCCCAATGCCATTGTCAGCTATTACACCAAGGGCTCATTGGTGGCGCTGGCACTGGATTTGACTCTGCGTAACCTGACTGGCGAAAAGAAAACCCTGGACGATCTGATGCGCGTGTTGTGGCAGCGTTACGGTCAAACTGGCGAAGGCGTTCCTGAGCAGGGTGTCCAGCCGCTTGCCGAAGAAATCGCAGGCACGGACATGAGCGATTTTTTTGATTTGGCGTTGTACCGCACCGAGGACCTGCCGTTAGCCGAACTGCTGGCTCAGCGCGGCGTGGAACTGCACTGGCGCAGTGCAGCAGGTCATGGGGATAACGGCGGCAAGCCGGGTAAAGAGGGTGTTCCCCATCTGGGGGTTCGGCTGGTGCCCGATGTGATGGGCGCGAAGATCGCGGTGGCTTTTGAGCAAGGTGCGGCCATGGCCGCCGGGTTGTCTGCCGGTGATGTGATTATTGCCGTGGATGGTCTGCAGGCGACCACTCAAAATATCGATGACTTACTGTCATGTTTCCTGCCTGGAGAATCCTTGGAGATTCATGCTTTTCGCCGTGACGAGTTAATGCGATTTAAGGTTCAGGTGGAAACCTCCGAGCCCAGCACGGCCTTTCTGACCATTGCTAAAGGCGGGTTGACCGAGAAAGGCCGTAGGTGGCTTCACGCACAATAGCAGCATGAACATCCATTTTTTATCTGTAGGAGCGCGGCTCTAGAGGCGTGAACGTTGGCAGGAGAAAGTTTTCTCCTCTGGTTCGTGGCTCCAGAAGTGCTCCCGCACAGCGGTATTTAAATGACCGACACCCTGAAATCGCTTTACGAGCAACTCGACGACGTACGCCGGGCTGACCGTTTTCGTCTGAAAAAACGCCTTGATGGGCTGGCACGCCTGTCTGCAGAGAAGCGCAATGATAAGGCCATGGATAAAGTCGCCACGGCCCTCGCCAACTCTCTGGCTAGCCGCGAACAACGGTTGGCCTCGGTGCCCGCTCTTGAGTGGCCGGATTTGCCGGTGGTGGCCAGCCGCGATGAGATCAAGCAAGCGATTAACGATCATCAGGTGGTGGTGATTGCCGGGGAAACCGGGTCCGGTAAAACCACCCAGCTTCCCAAGATTTGTTTGGAGTTGGGCCGGGGTATTGAAGGCACTATTGGGCATACCCAGCCCCGCCGACTGGCCGCGAGGGCGGTGGCCAGCCGGGTGGCCGAAGAGTTGCATAGCCCTCTGGGTAGCACGGTGGGTTTCAAGGTGCGCTTTTCTGAACAGGTGAGCGAGCATTCGTTAATCAAGGTGCTGACCGATGGCATGCTGCTCAATGAAATTCAGCAAGATCGGTTTTTGAATCAGTACGATACGCTGATTATTGATGAAGCCCATGAGCGCAGCCTGAATATTGACTTCTTGTTGGGTTACCTCAAGCAGTTACTACCGCGCCGGCCTGACCTGAAAGTCATTATTACCTCGGCCACCATCGACCATCAGCGCTTTGCTGAACACTTTGGGGGCGCCCCGGTGCTGGAAGTGTCCGGCCGAACCTTTCCGGTGGAAATGCGCTATCGGCCACCAGCGGAAGGGCAGGAGCTGTCTCGCCAGATTGAAGACGTTCTATTGGAAATTCAGCGAGAAGAGCGCAGTGAAGGTTTGCCCATGGCTCGGGACGTGCTGGTGTTTCTGGCTGGCGAGCGTGATATCCGCGATGTCCACCATCACCTGAAACGCTGTGTCACCCATGGTTCCAGCTTGCGTGATATGGAAATTTTGCCGCTCTATGCTCGTCTTAGCCAGGCTGAGCAGCACCGCATATTTTCAGCACATCGTGGTCGCCGCGTGGTGCTCAGTACCAATGTGGCAGAAACGTCGTTAACGGTACCGGGCATTCGCTATGTGATTGATGCAGGCACCGCCCGTATCAGCCGCTATAGCGTGCATTCCAAGGTCCAGCGTTTGCCGGTGGAGCCGGTGAGCCAGGCCAGTGCCAACCAGCGGGCAGGGCGAAGTGGGCGGGTGATGCCCGGCATTTGTTTCCGTTTGTATGATGAGGACGATTTTCTTAATCGCCCGGCGTTCACCGACCCGGAAATTCAGCGAACCAATCTCGGTGCTGTCATTCTGCAAATGTCAGATCTTCGCCTGGGGAAGGTGGAAGACTTTCCTTTTATTGAGCCACCGGACGGCCGTTTGGTTCGGGACGGTTATCGGTTGCTGGATGAACTCGGTGCGCTAACGGAAAAGCAGACGCTGACCGCCCTGGGCCGACAACTGGCCCGCTTCCCACTGGACCCGACACTGGGCCGAATGCTGGTGGCGGCAGCAGAGAAGAAAGTGCTACGTGAAGCTCTGATTGTGGTTTCAGCACTGGCGGCTCAAGACCCCCGCGAGCGGCCTCACGATAAACAGCAACAGGCGGACCAGGCCCACCAGCCATTTACCGACAAGGAATCGGATTTTCTGTTCTTCGTGAAGCTGTGGCAGTGGGCGGATGCACAGCGAGAAGCCCTGAGCCGTAACCAATACGAAAAGCAGCTCAAAAAAACCTTCCTGTCTCCCACGCGTATGCGCGAATGGCGTGATACCCATCGCCAGCTGTTGTTGCTGGCGAAAGAGCAAGGCTGGACGCTTAATGCGCCGATTGATTCAGGTTTATCATTAACCGAACCGGATAAGGCAGACAATAAAAGCGCGGCCAAAGAATCTCCGTCACCGCTGTATGCGCCGTTGCACAAGGCGTTGCTGACGGGCTTGTTGGCCAATGTTATGCAGCGCACGGAAGAGGGCGAGTGGCTTTCAACCCGTAACCGTAAACCGCTGGTGTGGCCGGGCTCATCGTTATCGAGAACCAAGGCACGCTGGCTGATGGCTGCAGAGCAGGTGGAAACCAGCCGCTTATTTGCGCGGACGGTGGCAAAGATCGATCCGCTGTGGGTCGAGGAGGGCGCCGGGCATTTGCTTAAGCGTCACTATTTCGAACCTCACTGGTCGAAAAAGCGCGGCTGCGCCATGGCCAAGGAGCAGGTCAATCTTTTCGGTCTGATTTTGGCCAGTGGCCGGGGCGTAAATTACGGGCCGATTCAGCCGGTGGAATCCCGGGAGCTGATGATTCGTGAAGGCCTGGTCATGGGGCAACTGCATCGTGAGCCGCCGTTTGTGAAAGCAAACCGAGAGCGCTTTGAAACCCTGGAAGACATGGAGCACAAACTTCGTCGCCGGGACATTCTTGTGGATGAAGAGGCAAGGGTGGCGTTCTACGATGCGCGCTTGCCCGGCGATGTTCATACCGTGGCCGGGCTGATGAATTGGTATAACAAGCGTGCGACTGCAGAGCAGAAAGACGCTTTATTCATGGACGATGGCTTTCTGCTCTCCCGTAGCCCGGATTTGGGCAATGATCAGTTCCCTGATCAACTCAAGCTCGATGAACTTCGCCTGCCGCTGGAATACAGTTTCGACCCGACCGGAGAGCGCGATGGGGTCACCCTGATTGTGCCGCTGGCGGCGTTGAATCAGATATCAGAATCTCGCCTTGATTGGTTGGTGCCTGGTTTGCTGCGTGAAAAGCTGGAAGCCTTGATTCGTGCCTTGCCCAAAGCACGTCGCCGACATTTTGTCCCGGTACCGGATTATGTTAGCGCCTTGATGGAAACCCTGTCTGCGGATGAGCCGTTGCTGCCTGCCATGACCCGCGAGCTGCAACGCATGAGTGGTTTGCGTATCGAACAGGAGGAGTGGCAGACCGGCAACCTGGCGGACCATCTGCGTATGTTTATTCAGGTGGTGGACCGGGTAGATGGGCAACGCAAGGTACTGGCTCAAGGGCGTAACCTGGGGGAGGTAAAAGATCGCTTGGCCGGCGCCACTCAAGACTTGCCCAAACCCAAGCAAGAGGCACCGGCATTGCGTGGTCAGGAATGGCTATTTGGTGATTTGCCGGAGAATCAGGACCAGGATCTGGGTGGTATGATTGTGCGGCGTTTCCCGGCCCTTGCGGATACCGGCAGTGATGTGGAGTTGCAATATCGTGACAATGAAATTGATGCTGCGTGGGCGCATCGTTGGGGAACTGCCCGCCTGCTGGGCTTCAAGTTGACCGTGCAGCTACGAGACCTTCGTAAGCAGGCTGCGCAAATGGCGGGGTTTCAAAAGCTGAAAACCGAGAAGGGAGTCATGGCGCGTCAGGCCCTGGATCACGCCTTGCTACGCGTGTTGGCTGAGCATTTTCAGCTACACGAGCCGGTGCGCAGTGAGGCCGCGTTTCGACATCGGCTCAACGACCATCGTGGTGACTTTGTGCCTTGGGCGCAGCAACAATTGAGCATTATGGGTAAACTCTTCGCCCATTACCGGCAGCTGATGGGCAAGTTGGAAAAGAATTTTCCATTGGCCTGGGCCCATGCTCATCGGGATCTTAAACAGCAACTGGCCTGCCTGTTTCCTGATGATGTATTGCTGCAAATGCCTTGGGAGTGGCTGCAGGAATACCCCCGGTTATTGACGGCGATTGATCACCGCCTGGAAAAACTGGGGGGGCAAATAGGCAAGGATCGCACTCTCAGTGCTGAACTGGAGGCGTATAGTAAACAACACGAGACCCGTGCCGCTGGCGAGCCGCTCTGGAAGCAGTCTGAGCCTCTTCAACAGTATTTCTGGATGTTACAGGAATACCGGGTCAGCCTCTTTGCGCAACAGTTGGGCACCAAGCTATCAGTGTCGGCGAAGCGGCTGAATAAACAGTGGGAGCTATGCTGAACGGGGTTAATATGCGCTGATCGTGATGCACGGTGACGTTATTAAGCTGTAGGGGGAAGGCGCATGCGTGCCTCTTAACGACAGTAACAACCAATAAAATGGGCCCTACTGCCTTTGCGCCGCGCCCGTTGAACCCGGATAATCGACCCATTATTTAATGTGCTGTAGCAGGGCAGCTGGCCCTGCATTAGTGTGAGGACTTGCTTGTGAGCTATTCCGTGGTAATCAGTGGCACCGGCCTGTGGACGCCGGACCAGACCATCACCAACGATGAGCTGGTGGAATCCTTCAACGAATATGTGAAGCGGTATAATGCCCGCAACGCACAAGCTATCGAAGCGGGTGAACTGGAGGCTCTGGGCCCATCCAATAGCGCTTTCATTGAAAAAGCTTCCGGGATCAAACAACGCTACGTGATTGACAAAACGGGTGTCCTCGACCCCGATCGTCTCGCTCCCCGGATAGACGAGCGCACTGATGATGAGGTGTCTATTCAGGCTGAAATCGCTGTTACCGCCGCCAAGCAGGCGCTGGACAATGCGGGCCTAACAGCCAACGATCTAGATGCCGTGCTGGTTGCTTGTTCTAACTTGCAGCGTCCCTACCCAGCCATGGCTGTGGAAGTGCAAGCGGCTTTGGGCATGGATCACGGGTGGGGCTACGATATGAACGTGGCGTGCTCCAGTGCCACTTTCGGTATCCAGGCCGGGGTAGATGCCATCCGTAATGGTAGCGCCCGGCGGGTGCTTATGGTGAACCCGGAAATCTGTTCTGCCCACTTGGCTTGGGAAGACCGTGACTGCCACTTTATTTTTGGAGATGTGGCCACGGCGGTGATTCTTGAGCGCAAGGAAGATGCCACCTCCAGCAATCAATGGGAAATTTTGGGCACCCGCCTGCAAACCAAATTTTCCAGCAATATTCGTAATAATTTTGGCTTTTTGAATCGAACCGATGAGCGCGGCGTCGGTGCCCGTGACAAGCTGTTCCGGCAGGAAGGGCGAAAGGTGTTCAGAGAGGTCTGTCCGATGGTAGCGGAACAGATCAGTTCTCACCTGGACGATACCCAGGTGCCGGTAGAGTCTGTCACTCGAATGTGGCTTCATCAGGCCAACCTGGCAATGAACGAGCTGATTTCTAAGCGCGTACTAGGGCGCCCAGCAACCCGAGAAGAAGCACCGGTGATTTTGGATGCTTATGCCAATACCAGCTCGGCGGGTTCTATTATTGCTTTCCACAAGCACAACGAGGATTTGCCGGTGGACACCAAAGGGGTAATCTGTTCATTCGGTGCCGGTTACTCTATCGGCAGTGTGATTGTGAATCGCATTAAATAAGTGTTACTCGATTCACTTTTGCTTCATAAAGGCCGCATTTTGCGGCCTTAGCCCTGCGGCCGTAACGTTTACCTCACGTCAGCATCCCTATAGTGTCTGTGGAAGGGCGCTTTTGAGCCCTTAATAAATAAATACGGAGAATGAACATGGCTAAGCTGAGCAAATTAAACCCCCTTGCCGCCACCGTTGGTGCTGCTGTTGTTGCGTCTGCGCTGTCTGCGCCCGTTGCCCATGCAGCGGAAAACCCGTTTGCCGCTTCTGACCTGAGTGCCGGTTATCAGCTGGCGGCCCATCACGCTGAAGACAAGAAAGCCGAAGGTAACTGCGGTGAGAAAGGTGCTGAAGGTAAATGTGGCGAAGATAAAAAGGACGAAGACAAGAAAGGCGAAGGGAAATGTGGTGAGGGTACATGCGGCGGTGACGCATAAAGGTACCTGACCATGGAAACTAAGACACCAGTGTCCGGTGTGGGCCTGGGTCTTCGGCGGGCCCTTATGGACCCGCTTTCACAAGCTCATGATTGCGCCCCTGATAGCATTCCGTTCGATTTTATGGAAGTGGCACCAGAGAACTGGATACCCATGGGCGGTCGACTGGGTAAAGAGTTTCGTGCTTTTACCGAGCGCTATCCTTTTGTTACTCATGGGCTGAGTCTGTCACTGGGTGGGCCAGAGCCGCTGGATTTTGAATTATTGAAATCGGTGAAGTCGTTTCTTAAAGAACACAATGTTCGTCGCTATACGGAACACTTGAGTTACTGCAGTGACCATGGCCATCTCTATGATTTGATGCCTATCCCCTTTACGCAAGAGGCAGTGCATTATGTGGCGGATCGTATTCGTCAGGTGCAGGATTTTCTCGAACAACCTATTGGTATTGAACATGTTAGTTATTATGCGCAGTTGGGGAATTCGGCCCCGGGTGCACAGATGTCTGAAATCGATTTTGTGAATGCGGTATTGAAAGAAGCAGACTGCGAGTTGCTGCTGGATGTGAATAATGCCTATGTGAACGGTATTAATCATGGCTACGACCCTCACGATTTTATTTCCGCCTTGCCGGGTGATCGGATTTGTTATTTGCATATCGCCGGCCATTTTGATGAAGCAGAAGACTTGAAAGTGGATACCCATGGCAGTGATGTGATCGATCCTGTTTGGACGCTTCTTGATCATGCTTACCAGACATTTGGCTCGCTCCCCACATTGCTGGAGAGAGACTTTAATATTCCGGACAATGCCACCTTGTTTGCTGAGCTTCTCAAGATCGGTAGTTACCAGCAGCTTTATCCCAGCGCGGCGATCCACCCGGTGGATTCGCAAAAGTCTGCGCAACCATGAAAGGCAAAAATTTCCAGAGACTACAGCGTGAATTGGCCGCGCACTTGCGTAACCCGGACCGACATCCTGCGCCCACGGGTATTGAAGATCGACGTTTGGAGGTTTACCGCAACCTGTTTTTCAATAATGTGAATGGCTTTCTTCGTCAAGGGTTCCCTGTATTACACAGTTTGCTAGACCACGACCGTTGGCTGCGCCTGGCTCGATCTTTTTTTGAAAATCACACCAGCAAGACCCCGTATTTTCTGCAGATTCCCCAAGAGTTTGTCAGCTTTCTGGCGAGTGGGCAGGGCAGTGAGCCCGGCGACCCCGTTTTTATCCTGGAGCTAGCCCATTACGAGTGGATGGAGCTGGTGCTTGATGCTTCCACCGAGACATTCCCAGACACCGAATTTCACCCCGAGGGAGATCTTCTCCACACAATTCCCCAGCTTAGCCCCTTGCATGAAATATTGAGTTATCCTTTCCCTGTCCACCGTATCTGCGCTGAGTTTCAACCACAGCAAGCGTTGGAACAGCCGGTCTGGCTATTGGTTTATCGTGACCGTAAAGATGACGTTCGCTTTATGGAAATCAATGCGCCAACGGCCCGGCTCTTGCAGTTGATTAATGAGCATCCCGGGGCTACCGGTAAAGCGGCAGTGGCGCGCCTCGCCGAAGAAATGCAGTTTGCGGATGTGGCGGCCTTGGAGGTTTTTGCCTGTGATATTCTGCAACAAATGTGCGAGCGGGACATCCTGATAGGAGCTTCATTGAGTCGGATCAAAGATTCCACTGATGACCCCTGCATACGAGGTTGAATTTCCCGATGTTGCGGGCTCTCTTGCGCCTGTGGCGACTTCTCCTATTTCTGGCTTCCATCATTCATCTTTAGCGCTGGATATAACAAGGTGATGGGTTTTGACAGTACGCTGCCCTAAGGCTGGCTGGGTTTCGAGGCGGCTCGATTTGCGAGCTCGAATTGCTGGATCACTCGCCGTTACGGGGCTAAGCAAGTATGGGTGTGTAAAATCTGTCGATGTTGCGTAACCCTTTTTCAGTGCCTCTGTTGTGAGCTGCAGGGCACGGCTATACTACGGTAGTCCACTACTTTTCGGGGTGTCTGTGCGTTATCTATTGCTAAGCTTGCTGTTATGTCTGCCATTGGCTGTGCAGGCGGAAGAAGACTGGGGCGATGCCTCCACGGCATTCGACTCTTCGGACAGCACACCCAAATATGAGGACCCTTGGGAAGACATTAACCGCAAGATTTTTGCCTTCAACGACGCCCTGGATAAGTATGGCCTGAAACCCGTTGCGAAGGGTTATAACAAGGTCACGCCGCAGTGGATGAACGACACCATTAGCCGTTTTTATGAAAATCTTCGTGATTTCCGTAGTGGTTTGAACAATGTATTGCAGTGGCGCTGGGGGGATGTGGGACAGAACTGGGGGCGGTTTGCGGTTAATACTACGCTGGGCATTGGCGGTTTGTTTGATGTGGCCAGTAAGGTGGATCTGGAAAAGCGCGATACTGACTTGGGGTTAACGCTAGCGCACTGGGGGGTGCCTGAAGGCCCTTACATGGTCTTGCCGTTCTTTGGACCGTCCACGGGTCGAGACACTGCGGCCATCTTGCCGGAAGACTACATGCGTTTGCGACACTACATTTCCCACGATCGCACACGCTACAGTTTCACAGCGGCGTATGTGGTGGATCTGCGGGCTGATCTGCTGGGTCTGGAGCGTAATATGGTGGGCGACCGCTATACTTTCTTGCGCAATGCCTACCTGCAACGTCGTCGTTTCGAAAGCGGTGACCAGCCGCCATTGCGTTCCCTTGAGATGGAAACCCGAGATTCAGAACTCAATGATGAGTATGAAGGCGACGGCTGGTAGAGGCTTGCCAGCCGTGCCTTGCGGATCAGGTCTCAGTGCGGGTGGCTTTGAATTTGGCGCGAATGTAGTCCCCGTGGGAGACATAGAGCAGATCGCTAACCCGGCGGATCAAATGCTCTTCGTGAACATCGGCCTTGCCGTCGGCAGCGGCCATGGCCCACATTTCATCGATCAGCGCCACCCGTTGTTCTGGCCCCCAGTGTTCACGTAGCGGTAGAGTGAATTCAAATAGATCGGTGGCTTGATCTACCCGGTTTTCCAGCTCAGAGACGATATCCTGCATTTCCTGGCTATCCAGCTGCCAGCGTTGTTTGACCGCGCTAACCAGACGTTGGGTTTCTGCCTGGTCCACGGTGCCATCGGTGCGCGCTACCTCGAATAGCAAGGCAGCAGCAGCGCGGTGCAAGTCGTGTTCGGAATACTCTGGTGTATCGCTCTCGGGGCGAAACAATCGGTTCAGCCAGTTCAAATGACCCCCTCTTCAATCAGTAAGGTTTCCAGCGCACGCTGGTCTTTAGCAAAACGGCGGATCCCGTCGGCGAGCAAGTCGCTGGCCATGGCATCGTCGTTCAGCTGCCAGCGGAATGCGGCTTCGTTCACCGGTACCCAGTCGTCCTGTAGGGCCACCAGTTCGGAGTCCAGTATGCGCTTGAGACCGCCGTTATCCGCTGCCAGTTCCTCAAGTAGGGCAGGGCTGAGCGTGAGCTTGTCGCAGCCGGCCAAAGCTTCGATCTGCCCTGCGTTGCGAAAGCTGGCGCCCATCACAATAGTCTCCAGACCTCGGGCTTTGAAGGTTGCGAAAATATCTCGCACCGAGAGCACGCCCGGATCTTGTTCGGGGGTGTCGATGACCATGCCGTTTTTGCGGTACCAGTCGAAAATGCGGCCCACAAAAGGGGAGATCAGTGTGGCGCCGGCTTCGGCTGCTGCCAGTGCCTGGGTTTGGTTGAAGACCAGTGTCACATTACAGCGGATGCCCTCTTCTTCCAGAATCTCAACGGCACGAACCCCTTCCCAGCTGGCGGCGACCTTGATCAGGGTGCGACTTGGGTCCACGTTGAGCTCGCGGTAAATCGCGATCAAACGACGCCCTTTTTCCACGGTGGCGCGGGTATCAAAAGAAAGGCGAGCATCCACTTCACTGGAGACAAGACCCGGCACGCGATCCAAAATGGCCTGACCTGCCAAGCAGGCATAGGTATCAGTGAGCCAGTCCATTTCACCTTGATGACCCAAGGCGCGGCTGAGGTCGGCGGCCTGCTGCAACAGGCCACGGTAACGTTCGTCACGGGCGGCAGCGAGTAGCAGGGAAGGGTTGGTGGTGGCGTCTTCAGGCTGGAGTTGGGCGATCATTTCCAAATCGCCGGTGTCGGCAACTAACGAGGTCCATTGAGCGAGTTGTTCGCGTTTGTTCACGGTTCCGTTCCTTTCAGTGTCATGACGGGCCACAGGGTAGAGGCCAATGATGACAGGGAGTTTTCTGTGCCGTAGGGAGCAGCGCTTGAGCCGGAACCCTTCTAGGAAAGTGTTCGCAGCCCGTTCGTGCTTGAACGTTGTTCTACGGAGATAGAGCGTACTGACAGGCTAAGGCAGTTGCGACAAGGCGTCCATGAGCACTTGCGGGGTTGTGTCTGGCTTGTGCATGTTTTCGCTGAGATGACGGCGGAAACGGCGCGCGCCGGGTTGGCCCTGAAACAGATTGAGGATATGCCGCAGTGAGTGTTTGGGCGCATGGCCAAGGGCATAGCGCCGCTCCACATAAGGTAGAAACTGCTCAGCAATACTCTGGCGGCTGGGGATGGCGTGATCGTCGCCAAACACAACCCGGTCGGCCTCGGCTAGAAAATAGGGGTTTTGGTAGGCCTCGCGACCGATCATCACGCCATCCACCTCGCCCATGTGTTGGTGTACTTCATTCAGGGTTTTTACGCCACCGTTGAGTATGATTTGGATATGTGGAAAAGCGTGTTTGATGGCATAGGCGCGCTGGTAGATTAACGGCGGAATATCCCTGTTTTCTTTGGGCGAGAGGCCGCTAAGAATTGCTTTGCGGGCATGGATGGTCAGGCTAGTGCAGCCTGAGGCTTCCATGCGATCAACAAAGCGGTAGAGGAAATCATAATCATCCTGGTCATCAATGCCGATACGGGTCTTCACCGTAACCGGCACGGTCACCTCCGCCTGCATGGCCTCTACACAGCGTGCTACCAGCTCTGGTTCTGCCATAAGAATGGCCCCGATCTTGCCTTGCTGAACCCGGTCTGACGGGCACCCCACATTCAGATTGATCTCGTCATAACCGTAATCCCCGGCAATGCGCGTGGCTTGGGCTAATTGGTGTGGATCGCTGCCTCCCAGTTGCAGGGCGATGGGGTGCTCTTCGTTGTTGAAATCCAAAAACCGGTCACGATCACCGTGTAAAATAGCTTGGGCCACTACCATTTCGGTGTAGAGCAACGTATGGCGAGTGATCAGGCGGGCCAGAAAGCGGTAGTCGCGGGTTGTCCAGTCCATCATCGGGGCGACGCTGAGGCGGCGATCCAGTGGCTGGTGGGGTAGCTGAGTAGAAAGTGGGTTGCTCATTAACACGATGTCGAACGGGTGATTGGGGTTTGCGGCGTGCGGCGGGGCAAACGAGTGCCTCTATTGTCGCATGTTGCGCGGGTGGCGCGTAGGGGCAGAATGGCCGCTTGTTGGGCGGCAACCGAATAGCGGTTGCCTGTAATTGCCGTAGTCGTTCTGTTAGACTCCGCGCCTTTGCTCATTATACCGGGTGTCCATGATGACCCAAACACGGCTGAGTCCGCCCTAGCAGGCTGTCGATCCCTCCCATGGCTTTGCCGTACGGTGCCTGCCGGCGCCGTTCTCCGTTTTTACTGCTGCCGCTGCGCAGCGATGGCTTGTTATCTCCAAACACAGGATTGAAATCCATGCTTCGAACGATTCAGCAGGACTGGTTCAGTAACGTCCGTGGTGACTTGCTGGCAGGGGCGGTTGTGGCGCTTGCGTTGATTCCGGAGGCGATTGCCTTCTCCATCATTGCCGGCGTGGATCCGAAAGTGGGCTTGTATGCCTCTTTCTGTATCGCTGTGGTGATCGCCTTCGTTGGTGGTCGCCCAGGGATGATCTCTGCGGCAACCGGTGCCATGGCGCTGGTAATGGTGACATTGGTCAAGGACCACGGGCTGCAATACCTGTTGGCGGCTACGGTACTGACCGGGGGGCTGCAGATCATTGCCGGCTTTCTGAAACTGGGGAACCTGATGCGGTTTGTCTCGCGCTCAGTGGTGACCGGTTTTGTGAATGCGCTGGCCATTTTGATCTTCATGGCGCAACTGCCGGAGCTGGTCGATGTGACTTGGCACGTTTACGCCATGGTGGCTGCGGGGCTGGGTATCATTTATTTACTGCCGTTGCTGACCACTGCGGTGCCGTCACCGTTGATTTGTATCGTTGTGATTACCGGTGTGGCCATGTGGCTGGGGATGGACGTGCCCACTGTGGGTGACAAGGGCGACTTGCCCGATAGCTTGCCCATTTTCCTGCTGCCGGATATTCCGCTCAATCTGGACACCTTGAAAATCATCCTGCCGTACTCGCTGGCATTGGCTGTGGTGGGTCTGCTGGAATCGATGATGACCGCCACTATTGTCGATGATCTGACCGACACGGATAGTGACAAGAACCGTGAGTGCAAGGGGCAGGGCGTGGCTAACATTGCTTCCGGTTTTCTTGGCGGCATGGCCGGCTGCGCCATGATTGGCCAGTCTGTGATTAACGTGAAATCCGGTGGCCGCAAGCGCCTGTCTACCTTGTTTGCCGGTTGCTTCCTGCTGGTGTTGGTGGTGTTCCTGGGTAAGTGGGTGTCTCAGATTCCCATGGCCGCGCTGGTGGCGGTGATGATCATGGTATCTATTGGCACATTCAGTTGGGAGTCCATTACTAATATGGCAAAACACCCTGCCAGTAGCTCGGTGGTCATGCTGGCCACAGTGATTACCACCGTGGCGACGCATAATCTGGCCATTGGTGTGGGGGTTGGGGTGGTGCTGAGCGCGCTGTTCTATGCCAATAAAGTGGGTCGTATCTTCTACGTGAAAGCCACGCAAAGCCCTGAAGATGGGCATCGAGTTTACGATGTGGTGGGGCAGGTATTTTTCACCTCAGCAGATCAGTTCATCGCTGCGTTTGACTTCAAGGAAGCCATCGATAAAGTCACTATTGATGTTCACCGTGCGCACTTCTGGGACATTACCGCCATTGGCGCCCTGGATAAGGTGGTGATTAAGTTCCGCCGCGAAGGTACAGAAGTGGATCTTGTCGGACTTAATGAAGCCAGCGCCACTCTGGTGGACAAGTTCGGGGTGCATGACAAGCCCGCTGCTGTTGAAAAAATGATGGGTGGCCACTAAGCGTCGCAAACAATTGCCGCATTAAGCGACATAGGAGAACAACAATGACTAACGTCATCGCCTGTATCGACGGCTCTAACGCTGCCTCGGTGGTTTGTGATTATGCTGCCTGGGCCTCACAGCGCTTGGGTGCGCCGCTGACCTTGCTGCACGTACTGGACCATTCCCGCTACCCGGTGAGTGCTGATTTCAGTGGCAATCTTGCCTTGGGTGGTCGCGAACATTTGATGGAAGAGTTGGCGGACCTGGATGCCAAGCGTAATCGTCTGGCGCTGGAGCAAGGAAAGATGATGCTGGAAGCGGCCTGCCAACGGGCCATCGCTAATGGCATCAGTGAGCCTCAGCAACGTCAGCGTCACGGGGATCTGGTGGATACCCTGGCCGAGCTCGAAGACGATATGCGATTACTGGTCATTGGTAAGCAGGGCGAAGAACACGACGGTATCGGCGCTCAGGTGGGTGACAATGTGGAACGTGTTATTCGCGCTCTGCACCGTCCTATTCTCGTGGCCGTCGGTGAGTTTCGTGCGCCGAAAACCATCATGCTGGCATTCGATGGTAGCGCCACCTCACGCAAGGGGGTAGGCATTTTGGCCGGTAGCCCTCTATTTCAAGGGCTGGATTGTCATCTGGTGACCGTTGGCAACAGCAATGAAGGGTTGGATGCAGCGGTGCGACAGCTTGAGCAGTCCGGGCACAACGTGCACACGGCCATTCTGGAGGGTGAGGTGGAGCCGGCCCTGCACCAGTACCAGCAAAACCACAGCGTGGATCTGGTGGTGATGGGGGCCTACGGCCATTCCCGCATCCGTGAGTTCTTTGTGGGCAGCACCACCAACAAGATGATCCGTGAAGCTAAGGTGCCGCACTTGTTGCTGCGCTAAGAGATAAACCCCGCAACACGCTGTACGCCAAAAATAAGGCGGAGATGCCTAGTGGTATTTCCGCCTTTTGCTAATCACAACGCAATGACCTGATGTTCTCTACGACCTATTAACGCGCCATAAAAAACGCGGGCCTGTCTTTGTCGGTGGCATAACAGAGCCCGCGTTTCTGGGTAGGATATGGCGTGCAATAGTGCGAAGCGTATGTTTTGCTGCGCCTTTTTATTCCACCGTAATGGTGATTTTTTCTGATGTGACCGGTGGCTGGTGAGGAACGTGGCGGTAATCGCCGAGGAGTAGCTGCAGGGTATGGGTGCCCGGTTCCAGTTCCAGCTCAGTTTCAGTCTGGCCTTTGCCAAAATGCACTACCTGATCGTTGGCGGGTAGCGGTATGTCCATGTTCGGCATGGTATCCAAGTCGATGAGCAGGTGGTGGTGACCACTGTTCTCTTGCTCGTTGCCGGCCGGCGCCACGTCCATGCCCTCCAAACCAAAGACAACCTTCACGGGGCTGCTAACAGTGGCGCCACTGGTGGGGCTGACAATCTCAGCGGCGGCGCCTTCCGGGGCCGGACTACGAGTGATGCCGGCGGCCGCGGGCTTGGCGGTGCTGTCATCGGTGTTCATGTGATTGCTGTGATCAGCAGTGGCGGGAGCGTTTGCAGCAGGCGCCGTAGTGTCTTTGCCCTCATTGTTGTCGGAGCAAGCCTGTAACAGGCCAGTGCTGGCAATCACCGCGACGAGCAGAGAACGTTGGAACGGAATACGCATGGTCTTTTCCTTAATCAGTTGAATCCAATGAAGACCTGCTGCCGTATATGTGAATGTGGCAGCAGGGTGAACCGGAGTCATGACGTGGTTACAACCATAGCAGAAACCCCGGGCTTGGTGTCTAGCACACTGTTGAAAGTCCTCAGGGCCTGCATGTTGGCCCACACTCGTTATTGCCCTTTTCGATAGAGGAGCTTACACCTTCAAAAGAGCGCCCTCTTGGCCCCGGAGAGGGTTTGGATTGCGAACCAGGGTTAAAGCCAGAGCACGCAATAGGCTTTTTGATAGCCGGCTACATGGCCGCGGCTTTGACAGGTATAATCCGCGCCAGTTTGCACTACTGGAGTCAGCATGACTGTTCGTACTCGCGTCGCCCCGTCGCCCACCGGCGATCCCCACGTCGGCACGGCTTATATCGCTTTGTTCAACCGTTGCTTTGCGCAACAACACGGTGGCCAGTTTATTCTGCGCATCGAAGACACGGATCAGACCCGTTCCACTGATCAGTCTGAACAGATGATCCTCGATTCACTGAAGTGGCTGGGGCTGACCTGGGACGAAGGCCCCGACGTGGGTGGCCCTCACGGGCCTTACCGCCAGAGTGAGCGCAAGGGCATGTACCGCCAGTACGCGGAACAGTTAATTGAAAAAGGCCATGCGTTCAAGTGTTACCGCACCAGCGAAGAGCTGGATGCATTGCGCGCCGGCCTGAAAGAAAGCGGCGAAAATCGTGCGCTTAAACCTTCCGATCTGGAGCTACCTGCGGATGAGCAGGCCAAGCGCGAGGCTGACGGCGCGCCGTACGTGATCCGTATGCGTGTGCCTACGGAGGGTCGCTGTGAAATTCAGGACATGTTGCGCGGACCAGTAGAGCTTGACTGGGCATTAGTGGATGCACAGATTTTGCTAAAATCCGATGGCATGCCCACTTACCACCTGGCGAATATCGTGGATGATCACCTGATGGAGATCACCCATGTGATCCGTGGTGAGGAGTGGCTCAATTCCGCACCCAAGCACAAGCTGCTATATGAATATTTTGGTTGGGACATGCCGGTGCTGTGCCACATGCCGCTGCTGCGTAATCCGGATAAATCCAAGCTCAGCAAACGCAAGAACCCCACCAGCATCCTGTTCTATCAGCGTATGGGGTACTTGCCAGAAGCGTTGGTGAATTACCTGGGGCGCATGGGCTGGTCCATGCCGGACGAGAGCGAAAAGTTCTCTCTGACTCAGATGCAGGATGCTTTCGACATTCAGCGTGTGTCCCTCGGTGGGCCGGTCTTCGATGTGGAGAAGCTCAGCTGGTTGAACGGCCAATGGTTGCGTGAACAGAGTGATGAGCAGTTTCTGGACTCGCTGCTCAGTTGGGCTTTCAACCGCGATTACGCCATGAAGATAATTCCTCACTTGCGCCAGCGAGTGGAGACGTTGTCGGACGTGGCCGATAAAGCGGCGTTTTGTTTTAACGGTATGCCCACCATTACCGAGGCCAGCTTCGAGCACAAGCAGTACAGTGCGGATGACATCAAGGTATGGCTCCAGTATTTGCTGTGGACTTACGAAGCGCGCAACGACTGGAATCGAGAGGGTTTGTTTGCCGATGCCAAGGCGATTGCCGATGCACTGGAAGTGAAGATAAAGGATTTCTTGTTCCCGGTGTTTATTGCCATTGCTGGCACCAGTGCCAGTTTTTCAGTGGTGGATTCCATGGAAATCATCGGCTCGGATATCAGCCGTGCACGAATTCGCCATGCCATTGAGGTGCTGGGGGGCGTGTCCAAGAAGCAGGTGAAGAAACTGGAGAAGGCATACCGCGATTTGCCGGTGGGTTGACTTGAAAAACACAGGCGGGGCGATCCGTAACTTGGCAAGCCTTGCATGTGTTCTGGCGTGAATCGCGGCGACAACGCTATGGTTTTTCACTGTGATCGCTGCGTGTAAACGTAGAACCTGTAACTGGTTTCGCCCAGTTTTTCAGCAACTTGTTCACGATGTAGCCAAATCGACTTCATTCTGAAAAAAACCGCCGGCTGGCGCTTGACAGGGTAGGGGTGGCCGGTAGAATACGCCGCACCAACCGGGATGCACTTTGTCTCGTTTGTGTACTGGGGCTATAGCTCAGCTGGGAGAGCGCAACACTGGCAGTGTTGAGGTCAGCGGTTCGATCCCGCTTAGCTCCACCAAACACGTCCCCTTCGTCTAGTGGCCCAGGACACCGCCCTTTCACGGCGGTAACAGGGGTTCGACTCCCCTAGGGGACGCCAAATAGAAAAGCCTCACTCGAAAGAGTGGGGCTTTTTTATTGTCTGTTTTATGGCCCCAGCCCGGTCAGGTTAGGCCTTCATGTTTCCAATATATTGCCGCAGAAGGTGCGCGGCGGCGGTGCTTCAGTTAAAGCCCCGAATGGTCAGCGTGTGGGCGATTGTTTCGCCGTCCCAAATATATTCGTAGTGAGCACCGGGGGTAATGCTGGCGATGACTTGAGGGGTTAGCAGGGCATAACAATAACGCCCGACGGCGCGGACAGATTCGTAATGGATGCCGCTGTGCTGTTGTTCGCGTAATTGCCGACCAAGCTGATGCGCGGCGGTGTAGTCATCGGCTGCGTGCCACTGAGGGTGGTGATCAGCCGGGGTGATGTCGACGAGGGTGGCGGTGAAGTGTACCTTCAGGCCGCGCATTACAATGCGGTCATACTTGAGCCCATCGACTTGCTGGAAATAACGTTGCTGGTGATAGCGGGTCTCTGCAATGGCGGTCGCCATGCGGTCGGCGCAATAGAATACTCCGAAATGGCCATCAGAGAAGCGCGATCCTGCTGGATTGACATGCACAAAGGGCCCCAGGGCGTAGTTGCAGCCGGGGATGCCCCATGGGCGCTGCTCCGGGGGGACCCGATTCAGATCGCCGATATCATTTTGTAGGCGCGGGTTGGTCAGCGCCTGCACGGCGTACAGTGCATCGAAATCCGCTTGGTCGGCCACGTCATCGAATATCGCAATAGGGGGATATTTGCCGTTGACCAAGCGGTAGGCTGTTTGCCCGGATAAGGATGTGCGCGGCAGTGTATCCGCCCCCTGTGTTTTTAACCCCATTGACCGCCTCGTAGGGTATCGAGCTGGCGGTGCACTTCATAAAGGCTGGCAACCCGGCCGTTGCTCATGATGTCCATGGGGGCGACGCCATTGAAAAAGGGGTTATGGTTTGCCATGCGGACAAAGCCATACACATTCTCTTTATTGCCAAACAAGGTGCGTAGCGCTTGGTGGATGTTCAGCAGATAGCTGAGGCGTTCCAATAGATCCTGCCCGACCCGGGCGCTTTCTGGCTGGTTCTGGTATTTGTGTAGGGTGGAGCGCCCCACGCCCAATAGCGCCATTTTTTCCTTTTCACTGCACTGCCAGTGTTCCAGCAGTTTGAGCACAGCACGTAGAGCGGCGTGGCGTGCGCCGTCGTTCAGAGCTTGTGGGATATAGGCTGTTGCCGGTTCCATGATTGCCTCCTGTCAGGCTTAATAATGAACCATATATTAATAATTGTCTATATGGAGACATGGCGAAGACCTAATGACATTGGCCCGCAACTAAGCGTCAGCTTCCGCGCAAAGGTAAGAAAGTGTCATATTTCTGAACGTATGGCAGCTGTGGGGGTCACTGTCGGGAGTCGTGGCATTTGCGACCCCCAACGCTAAAGTGCGGTTGGTTGAGAAATGGATTGGGAGTGCCGGATGGTAAATCGAGTCAGTGTGTTGAGTGCGGGTATTGTGCTGTTGGCTCTTTTGGCGGGAGGGTGGGTCAATGCTGCCACTGCCGGCCAGCGGCAGTGGACGGATGCGCACCTGCATTATGTGGATTTCATGCAGGAGAGTGAGGGACCGCAGGCGATGATGGCGGCCATGGATGATGCGGGCGTTGAGCGTGCCTGGGTGTTTGGCCTGCCAGTGATGAAAAAGTGGCAGGCAGAGGCGCCGCGTCGCCCGCGATACTATCTGGGCGATGAGGCACCGCTATATTACTACAGTGCTACCGACGACATTGTGGCCCAGGCGGTGCTTTCATTGCCGAAAGATCAGCAGGCTCGGCTGCAGCCGTTTATCAGTGGTTTCAACCCCACGGACATGCACGCCGCCGAGCAGATAGAGCGCTTGATCGAACGTTATCCTGGGTTCTGGCAGGGGGTGGGGGAAATTCTGACCCGTCACGATCAGCTTACCGCCTGGACCGAAGGCGAGACGCCTCGAGCGAATCATCCCGCGCTAATGAAGGTGTATGCGATGGCGGGTCGTTACGACCTGCCCGTATTGCTACACAGCAACCTGACGTCATTGCGCGAAGAGACACCGATCTACCTCGGCGAGTTGGAAGAAGCGTTAGACGCGCACCCTGGGACACGTTTCTTGCTGGCCCACGCCGGAACCAGTGGTGGGATTGAAGAGCGGCAGGGGCCGCTGGGTACCTTGCCGCCTATTCTTCGAGCACTGCTAAGCCGTTATGAGAATCTGTTTATTGATTTATCGTGGAGCGTTAAAGACCACTATTTGATCGATGACGGTGAGCCCAATGAGGAATGGCTAACGCTCATTCGTGAATTTCCGGACCGCTTTACCCTGGGAACGGATTTGGTGGGCCACTTTGATAGCATGGGAAAGGTGATGGAAGAATACGATCCATTGCTTGATGCGCTGCCCAAAAAAGTGGCGAAGCAGCTTTCTCACGGCAATGCAGATGGCCTTGTGCCCCCAAAAGGGGCAACAAAATCCGCCCCTTAATGGATGGCTTCTTCGCGATATAAAAATATCGCTTCGTGCGTTCTCAGGCTCTGAATGTGTGGAAAATCAGGCTTCCATGGCGAAGACGTTAGCGGTTCGAAAACTGCAAGAGGGCAATATTTGCTATTAAGTGGGGATTTTTTGCAGTCGACGGAGCAGCGAAGAGGTGTCCCAGCGGCCGCCGCCCATGGACTGAACCTCACGGTAAAAGTCGTTTATTTGTTCAGTAATGGGCAAGGGCGTACCGTTTCGAACCGCTTCGCGCAGGCAGATATCCAAGTCTTTTCGCATCCAATCCACCGCAAAACCGTGCTCATACTGGTCGTCGATCATGGTCTGGTGGCGGTTCACCATTTGCCAGGAGCCGGCGGCCCCCTGGCTGATGGTTTCGAAGACTTTATTGGCATCGAGGCCCGCATTGAGAGCGAAAGCGAGTCCTTCAGCGAGCCCTTCCACCAGCCCGGCCACGCAAATCTGATTGACCATCTTGGTTAGCTGGCCACTCCCTGCCGGGCCCATCAGATTGATGGCTTTGCCGTAATGTTGAAGCGTTGGCAATACCCGCTGGTAGGTGGCCTCGTCTCCGCCACACATGATCGATAATTGGCCGTTCTGTGCGCCCTGTTGGCCCCCAGACACCGGGGCATCGAGAAAATGACTGCCTTGTTTGCGACTGGCGCCATCAAGTTCGCGGGCCACTTCTGCACTGGCGGTGGTGTGATCCACAAGAACAGCGCCCTCGGCGAGAGTTTGCATAACCCCGTCATCACCAAGGATGACTTGGCGTAGATCGTTATCGTTTCCGACGCAAACAAAGACCAGATCCGCATCCCGTGCGGCGTCTGCGGGGGAGGGCGCGTGACTCCCGGGGTAATCGCGCGTCCACTGTTGCGCTCGTTGGGCCGTGCGGTTGTAAACGGTCATGGCAATGCCAGCTTCGGCCAGGTGGCCAGCCATGGGGTAGCCCATGGTGCCAAGGCCGATAAAAGCCGCGTTCAGTGTGCTCATTGTTTGTTGGCTGCATCATGGCCTGTTGCTGTTGCTGTTGCTGTTGCTGTGTCGGGCAGGGTGAAAGCGGCGAAGCGAGGTTCGGTGAGGCTGCCCAGGTATAGGGTGTTACCGTGTTGCTCCGCGCTGGTGATGGGGGCGAAAGCGCCGTCGCTGTTATCTTGCAGGTTGTGAGTGACTTGCCCTTGCTCATCGAGGCCCAGTACAAAGCCGTGGGCTACTGTCTGGGGTTGCAGGAAGCTGGGCATGCGCAAAGCGACTTTGCGAAGCAGAGGTTTGTCGGAGAGGCTGTCGAGAATGGCATTGCGGGGGCTGAAAAGGGCAAGCCAGAACGTGCCGTCACCGTTCGCCGAAATGCCATCAGGGATGCCCGGCAGGTTGTCCATAAAGATATCGTGGCTGCCGGCTTTCTCCCCTTTGAGCCAGTAGCGAACGATGCGGTAGTTGCCGGTTTCGGTAACCAGGACGAAGTCTTCATTCTGGGAAAGGGCGATGCCGTTGGCAAACTGTAGGCCGTCAAGTAACACTTCGGCCTGTTCTGCATTCGGATCATAACGCAACAGCCGCCCGTGGCCGCCGTGTTCCATGATGTCGTCGCGGGCGTGCATGGCGGGGCCAAATTTGCTGGAGGCATCGGAGAAATAGGCGATACCGTTGCTATCCACGTCCACATCATCGGTGAAGCGGTACTCCAGATCATTGGCGCTGGTACTCAATATGGTGATGGCGCCACTAGCACTGACACTCAAGAGGCCTTTGTAACCATCGGCAACGATTAGGTTTCCGGAGGGGGAGAAATCCAGTCCAAGAGGGCGCCCTTCAGTATTGGCAATCAAGTCAGGGTTCTGGCCGTTTGAATCGAAACGAACGATGCGGCCATCGTCGTACCCCACGTATAGATAACCATCATCATCGATGGCCACGTCTTCCGGGCCAGTGCCCTGATCCTCGCCGAGGATTTGGCTGTTGCGGAGGGCTGTATTGGTAGCGAAGGGGCCATCCAGAGCTGGGGCTTTCGGCGCCTGCCAAGCAACAGGTTCTATGCTGACGGGCCAGAATAAAAGGTAGGCGGCCAGGGTAACAATAACGGCAAGGGCAATGATTTTTTTCATTATCAGGTCTGCATTGGTTAGCGAGCGAGGCCCCGATGCTTGCATGCACGGCGCGGCCACGCAAATGCAGGATGTTAATCATTGGGAATTAACGTGATAGGGAGAAGAACCATTTTCCCTAAAGGGCGTTCCGGTCGCAGTGACTAACGGGTTTTGGTTCAGGGGCGAATGGAGGTTAATGATGGGGGTGCACAGTCGATTAACTGCAGCGCAGTTTATGCAACCTTTGCGTTTGTAGGCACGTTTTTAGTGAGTTCTGGAAGAGTAGTTTTCAGGTTGATGTGTCTGCAGGCACCAAAAAACCGCCCGAAGGCGGTTTTTGGTCAAGCGATGACGAGGCGCTTATTTGCGCTCGTTAACCGGAACGAATGGACGCTCGGCTTCGCCGGTGTACAGCTGACGAGGACGGCCAATCTTGTACGGGTTGGAAATCATTTCGTTCCAGTGTGCAATCCAGCCAACAGTGCGAGACAGGGCAAAGATTACAGTGAACATGGAAGTCGGGATTCCAATCGCTTTCAGGATGATACCGGAGTAGAAATCCACGTTGGGGAACAGCTTTTTATCTTTGAAGTAGGGGTCGTTCAAGGCGATCTCTTCCAGCTTCATGGCCAGCGCCAATTGCGGATCGTTTACACCCAGTTCAGCCAGTACGTCGTGGCAGGATTCGCGCATTACGGTGGCACGCGGATCGTAGTTTTTGTAAACGCGGTGACCGAAGCCCATCAGCTTGAACGGGTCGTTCTTGTCCTTCGCCTTGGCAATGTAGGTATCGATATTATCCAGCGAGCCGATTTCATCGAGCATGTTCAGTACGGCTTCGTTGGCGCCACCGTGTGCCGGGCCCCACAGGGCAGAGATGCCGGCAGCTATACAGGCGAATGGGTTGGCACCGGAGGAGCCCGCTAAGCGCACAGTAGAGGTGGAGGCGTTCTGCTCGTGATCAGCGTGCAGGATGAAGATGCGATCCATGGCCTTGGCCAAGGTCGGGCTGATTTTGGACTCTTCACAAGGGTTGCCGAACATCATGTGCAGAAAGTTTTCTGCATAGCCCAAATCGTTGCGCGGGTACATGAAAGGCTGGCCCAAAGCGTACTTGTAACACATGGCCGCGATGGTAGGCATCTTGGCAATCAGGCGGTACGCGGTGATTTCACGGTGCTCGGGATTATTGATGTCCAGAGAGTCGTGGTAGAAGGCGGACAGGGCGCCAACGACGCCACACATGATGGCCATGGGGTGCGCATCACGGCGGAAACCGTTGAAAAAATTGCGAATCTGCTCGTGCACCATGGTGTGATTCTTCACAGTGCTGATGAACTTGTCGCGCTGTTCTGCGGTGGGCAGTTCGCCGTACAGCAGGGTGTAACAGACTTCCAGATAGTCAGACTGACCTGCCAGCTCCTCAATGGAGTAGCCGCGGTGCAGAAGTTTACCCACTTCACCATCGATAAAGGTGATCTTGGATTCACAGGAAGCGGTAGAGGTGAAACCTGGGTCGAAAGTAAAGACGCCGTTGGCGACCAGTTTGGACACGTCGATAACGTCGCGGCCCAGAGTAGGGGTGTAGATCGGCAGGTCCAGGTCCTGACCCTCTACCTTGAGAGTGGCTTTCTTCTCGGTCATGGGAATCTCTCCATTGGCGGACGAGGGAACGTTCCTCAAGGTAAGGAAGGTCCTCTAAAGCGCGGGGGAAGGTAAGGTTTTGACACACCTTTGTCAACGCGCAAGGGCGAACCGGTGGCTCAGACTTTTGTAAGGTAAACAGCTTGTTACGCCGCAGTGGCGTTTTTGCTTTAGCATGGTGCAATAGAATTTAATGACGTTCACATCGGGTGCATCATTGTAAATCAAGGCGTTAGCCGGTGCTTGCACAATAATTGTCACCCGCAGCGTTTGTTTTGCGCAAGGCGCGGCGATATACTGCCGCCCGGCAGAAACCTCCCGCTGGAGGTTTCACGCGGGCCCACCCCGGCCCGGGCAGATTATTAAGATCAGGCTTCACGTTCTGATCTCAATGACTCTGCCAAGTTCCCGACAACCGCCTCTGAACTGAGGCCCGGCTATAAGTAGGCTACCGTGAACGATAAGCGACCCGTTAACCTCGATCTGAGCACGATCAAGTTCCCGGTCACGGCTATAGCATCTATCACCCACCGTGTAACCGGCGTTGCCATCTTTTTGGCCCTGCCGATTCTGCTGTGGATGCTGGATCGCTCCCTGGCGTCTCCCGAGAGCTTTGCAGACCTGAAAGAACTGATGATGACCTCACTGCTGGTGAAGCTGGTGGTATGGGCCATTCTGTCTGTATTGCTGTATCACCTGGTGGCGGGTATTCGCCATCTGATTATGGACATCGGTGTTGGTGAAAGCCTGGAAGGTGGCCGCCGTGGCGCCAAACTGACTTACATCATTTCTGCGGTGTTGATTCTGCTGGTAGGAGGCTGGATATGGTAACCAGTGTAACGAGCCTGGGGCGTAACGGCCTATATGACTGGCTCATTCAGCGAGTTTCCGCTGTCATCATCGGTGTCTACATGATCGGCATGCTGGGCTACTTGGTCATCGCTGGTGATCTTGACTACGGCAGCTGGAAAGCCTTCATGGGGTCTATCTGCATGCAGATAGCCAACACCCTGCTGGTAATCTCTGTCGCTGCACACACTTGGGTAGGCCTGTGGAGCGTAACCACTGACTACCTGACCAGCCTGAGCTTTGGTAAAGCGGCTACCAGCGTTCGCCTGATTGCCCAGTTGGCAATTGCATTGGCGCTGGTTGTTTACCTGCTGTGGGGTTTGGTTCTGATCTGGGGAGGGGCGTAACCCATGTCCATTCGCACTATTACGTTTGACGCTATCGTTGTAGGTGGTGGTGGTGCCGGTATGCGCGCCTCACTGCAAATGGCTCAGTCCGGTTTCAAGACTGCGCTGATTTCCAAGGTTTTCCCAACCCGTTCGCACACGGTATCCGCCCAGGGTGGTATCACCTGTGCAATCGCCTCTTCCGATCCCAATGACGATTGGCGCTGGCACATGTACGACACCGTGAAAGGCTCCGACTATATCGGTGACCAGGACGCGATCGAATACATGTGTAATGTGGGCCCGGAAGCGGTGTATGAGCTGGACCACATGGGCCTGCCGTTTTCCCGCACCGAAGAAGGGCGTATTTATCAGCGTCCTTTCGGTGGCCAGTCGAAGAACTTCGGTGAAGGTGGGCAGGCAGCCCGTACTTGTGCGGCCGCTGACCGTACCGGCCACGCACTGTTGCACACGCTGTACCAGCAGAATCTGAAGAACGGCACCCAGTTCTACAACGAGTGGTATGCCGCTGAATTGGTAAAAGACGCTGACGGCAATGTTTGTGGTGTGATCGCCATCGACATCGAATCCGGCGAAACCGTGTTCTTTAAAGCCAAGGCAACGGTATTTGCCACCGGTGGTTCTGGACGTATTTACGCCTCTACCACCAATGCCCTGATTAACACTGGTGACGGTGTGGGCATGGCCCTGCGTGCCGGCTTGCCGGTGCAGGACATCGAAATGTGGCAGTTCCACCCCACCGGCATCGCTGGTGCTGGTGTACTGGTAACCGAAGGTTGCCGGGGCGAGGGTGGTTACTTGATCAACAAGGATGGCGAACGTTTCATGGAGCGTTATGCTCCAAACGCCAAAGATCTGGCGTCCCGTGACGTTGTTGCGCGTTCCATGATGATGGAAATTCTGGACGGACGCGGCGATGGCCCGGATGGCGATTACGTTTACCTGAAGCTCGATCATCTTGGCGAAGAAGTGCTGCATAGCCGCCTGCCGGGTATTTGTGAGCTTGCTATTACCTTCGCGCAAACCGATCCGGTGAAAGAGCCGATCCCGGTCGTGCCTACCTGTCACTACATGATGGGCGGCATTCCCACCAATGTTCACGGTCAGGCGCTCAAGCTGGCCGGTGGCCATGAGGGTGAAGCGCAGTTCGTAAACGGTCTGTTCGCGGTGGGTGAAGTGGCGTGTGTATCCGTACACGGTGCCAACCGCCTGGGCGGTAACTCGCTGTTGGATCTGGTGGTCTTCGGCCGTGCGGCGGGTCTGTACATCGAAGATGCGCTGCGTCAGGGAATGACTCAATATGAGCCCCGCGATGCTGACATCGATGAAGCGTTGTCTCGGGTTCGTCGTTGGGATGAGTCTAAAGGTGGCGAGTCTGTTTCCGCGCTGCGCAAAGAGCTGCAGAGTGTGATGCAGAATCACTTTGGTGTGTTCCGCAAGGGCGACCTGATGGCCGAAGGTGTGGCTAAGCTGGCCGATCTGCGTGAGCGGATTGCCAAGGCGCATCTGGATGACAAGAGTAAGCCGTTCAACACCGCGCGTATTGAAGCGCTGGAGCTGGATAACTTGCTGGAAGTGGCGGAAGCCACTGCCATCGCGGCGGAAGGCCGTACCGAAAGTCGTGGCGCGCATTCTCGCTACGATTACCCGGATCGTGACGATGAGAACTGGCTCTGCCACTCCATCTTCGACCCCACAGCGAAAAAGCTGGGCAAGCGCGACGTGAACTTCAAGCCGAAGACCGTTGATACCTTCCAGCCCAAGGCGCGGACCTACTAAGGGGAGCTAACGATGAAAGTCAGTATCTATCGCTACAATCCGGAAACGGACCGCGAACCGAGCATGAAGGAGTACGAGGTCGATACCCAGGGTAAAGACCTCATGGTGCTGGATATCCTTGCTTTGGTAAAAGAGCAGGACGAGTCCATGTCCTACCGTCGCTCCTGTCGCGAAGGGGTGTGCGGTTCCGACGGCATGAACATGAACGGCAAGAACGGTTTGGCGTGTATCACTCCGCTGTCGCAAGTGGCGCCGGGTGTTCTGGAAGGCAAGAAGCCATTGATCTTGCGTCCATTGCCGGGCCTGCCGGTGATTCGCGACTTGGTCGTAGACATGGGCATGTTCTATACCCAGTACGAAAAAGTGCAGCCGTACCTGCAGAATAGCTCTCCGGCTCCGGCCATTGAGCGCCTGCAGAGCCCGGAAGAGCGTGAAAAGCTGGATGGTCTATACGAGTGTATTCTCTGTGCGTGCTGTTCAAGCAGCTGCCCGAGCTTCTGGTGGAATCCGGATAAGTTCCTGGGGCCGGCGGCCTTGTTGCAAAGCTATCGCTTCCTGGCGGATAGTCGCGACACGGTGACCGAAGAGCGTCTGTCCAAACTGGACGACCCCTTTAGTCTGTTCCGCTGCCACGGCATCATGAACTGCGTCAGCGTTTGCCCGAAAGGGTTAAACCCGACCCGGGCCATTGGCCATATCCGCTCGATGTTGTTGGAGCGGGGCATCTGACCCGAATGAAAAAGGCGGCCTTTATGGCCGCCTTTTTTGTAGCTGCAGCGTCGTAAATGTCGTTTTAGGTTGTCTATTCGACGTTTTGCCAATTGCAGAAACATTCGGAAAGAGTCATAAGTTAATTTATGAATTCGGCGCCTAACAAAACCGAATTAAAAGGGATACACTAGGCAACAGTTCGAGGTAATCCCTCGACGAGAGGTGACAGGCTTCTACCCAGACCTGACCCGGTATGGGCAAGATAGCAGGTTGCCTCTCATTGGGTGGAGCAGGGCTTAAAAGGCGTTGTTCCGAAAATACGAGCGTACGGGAACAGGGTCGCCCCCCTGTGGTCGCAGTTACTCATACCACAGAGTGTGACAACCTCCCGCCGAAGGAACGAGCTAACATGCAAGACAGTTCCATGCAGCGGCAATGGCAGTCCTCCCACATTGGGGGAGCCAACGCTGCCTATGTCGATGAACTGTACGAATCCTACCTGACCGACCCTAATTCCGTGCCGGAAGACTGGCGCGCTTATTTCGAAAAACTCCCCAGTGTTGATACCGCCGTCGAATCCGACGTGCCCCACGCCGCTGTGCGTGAATACTTCCTGTTGCAGGCGAAGAACCGTTCGCGCGTGCAGAAGTTTGGGGCCGGTGCAGTCAGCACGGAGCACGAACGTCGTCAGGTCCGTGTGCTGCATTTGATTGCAGCCTACCGAAACCGGGGCCACCAAGTGGCCAAGCTGGATCCGCTGGGGATTATGGAGCGCGAGTCCGTTCCAGACCTGGAGCTGGCTCATCATGGTCTCAGCACGGCTGATCTGGATACCGTATTCCAAACGGGCAACCTTTTTATCGGTAAGCCCGAAACCTCCCTCCGCGATATTGTTGATTGCCTGACCAGTACCTACTGCTCCAGTGTGGGTGCCGAGTACATGCACATGGTCAACACTGCTGAAAAGCGTTGGCTGCAGCAGCGCATGGAAGGGGTGCGGTGCCATCCGGAATACGGTACGGATATCAAGAAGCACATCCTTGAGCGGTTGTCTGCCGCCGAGGGCCTGGAAAAATATCTGGGCAGCAAATATCCGGGCACCAAACGCTTCGGTCTTGAAGGTGGTGAATCACTGATTCCCCTAATGGATGAAATTATTCAGCGCGTGGGCAGCTACGGCGCCAAAGAGCTGGTCATTGGCATGGCCCACCGAGGCCGTTTGAACGTGCTGGTGAATACCCTGGGCAAAAGTCCGAAAGATCTGTTCGAAGAGTTTGATGGCAAGAGCTTTAACGAAAATGGCTCCGGTGACGTGAAATACCACCAAGGCTTCTCGTCCAACGTGCAGACGTCTGGTGGTGAAGTGCATTTGGCCATGGCTTTTAACCCCTCTCACCTGGAAATTGTGGCGCCTGTTGTAGAAGGGTCTGTACGGGCTCGTCAGGATCGTCGTGAAGATGAGGGCGGTGAACAGGTGGTGCCAATTTTGTTGCATGGCGATGCGGCGTTTGCAGGCCAAGGTGTGGTCATGGAGACATTCCAGATGTCCCAGACCCGCGGTTTTCACACTGGCGGCACTTTACACGTGATCATCAACAACCAGGTGGGCTTCACTACCAGCCGCCGAGATGATGCCCGTTCTACCGAGTATTGCACTGATGTGGCAAAAATGGTGCAAGCACCCATTTTCCATGTAAACGCGGATGACCCGGAAGCCGTCTACTTCGTCACTCAGCTGGCGGTGGATTACCGCATGCAGTTCAAGAAGGATGTGGTGATTGATTTGTTCTGCTATCGCCGGTCGGGGCATAACGAGGCGGATGAACCGTCCTCCACTCAGCCGATGATGTACAAGAAAATCAAAAGCCATCCGACCACTCGAACTCTGTATGCAGAGAAGCTGATCAACGAAAAAGTGATCAGTGAGCAGGAAGCTCAGAAAACGGTGGATGATTACCGGGATATGCTCGACGCAGGTAATCATGTGGTGAAGTCTCTGGTAACAGAGCCGAACAAGGCCCTGTTTGTGGATTGGTCTCCGTATATTGGCCACCAAGTTGAGGATGACTGGGACACCACCTATCCGCTAAAGAAACTGCAGGACTTGGCTACGAGGCTGGAAACACCCCCGGAAGGCGTTGTGGTTCAACGCCAGGTGAAAAAAATCCTTGAAGATCGCCGCAAAATGACCGCAGGTGCCTTGCCGCTAAACTGGGGCTACGGAGAAACCATGGCCTATGCGACGCTGCTCGATGAGGGCTTCGCTATTCGGCTAAGCGGTCAAGATAGTGGCCGCGGCACTTTCTCCCACCGCCATGCGGTGCTGCATAACCAGAAAGACGGTGAGCAGTATGTGCCGCTTCAGCATCTCTACGATGAACAGCCGCGTTTTGATATCTACGATTCCCTGCTCTCTGAAGAAGCGGTGCTGGGTTATGAATATGGTTACGCTACCACCACGCCTACGTCCTTGGTGATCTGGGAAGCACAGTTTGGTGATTTCGCCAACGGTGCCCAGGTGGTGATTGACCAATTCATTTCTTCTGGTGAAGCTAAATGGGGGCGTTTGTGTGGCCTGACCATGCTGCTTCCTCACGGCTATGAGGGCCAAGGACCGGAGCATTCCTCCGCACGCCTGGAGCGCTTCCTGCAGTTGTGTGCTGAGCACAACATGCAAGTGTGTGTGCCGAGCACCCCCGGCCAGATTTACCACCTGTTGCGTCGGCAGGCAGTACGCCCTCTGCGCAAGCCTTTGGTGGTGATGAGCCCGAAGAGTTTGCTGCGTCACAAAAAGGCGACTTCCTCATTGGAAGATCTGGCCCACGGCACCTTCCATTCGGTGCTGGATGATCTGGCTGATCTGGATAGCAAAAAAATCAAGAGAGTGGTGATGTGCTCCGGCAAGGTTTATTACGACTTGTTGGAAAAACGTGACAGCGATGATCTGATCGACACGGCATTGGTGCGTATTGAGCAGCTGTATCCGTTCCCGGAACAGCGTTTGCAGGAAATTCTTGAGATATACCCGAACCTGGAGCATCTGGTTTGGTGTCAGGAAGAGCCCAAGAATCAGGGCGCCTGGTATTGCTCCCAGCACCATATGTACCGTGTAGCGGAGAAAGCCGGTGTGGGGCCTGTGCATTACGCTGGCCGCGATATGGCGGCCGCCCCGGCGGCAGGTTCAATGTCACTACACGTGGAACAACAGCAGCGTCTGGTCCAAGACGCCTTCGAGATTAAGTAACAGTAAGGATTAGGCATGGCGACTGATATCAAAGCTCCACAGTTCCCCGAATCAGTAGCAGACGGCACCGTAGCCACTTGGCACAAGCAGGAAGGCGAAGCGGTGAAGCGTGACGAGCTGCTGGTAGATATTGAAACCGATAAAGTTGTGCTGGAAGTGGTAGCCCCAGCCGATGGCGTGATCAGCAAGATCATGGCGGCAGAAGGTGAAACCGTAGAAAGTCAGCAAGTGCTGGGGACCTTCGACGAAGGGGGTAGCGGCAATGCTGGTAAGAGCGACGATGAACCGGCAGAAGAAAACAGTGAAGAGGCATCGGCTGATAAAGAAGAGACATCGGCTGATAAAAAGGGCGATGCGAAGGAAGAGAAGGTCGAAGCCAAACCTGAGCCCGCCGATGACGATAACAGCGCCAGTGATCAGGCTGGGCCAGCGGCCCGCAAGCTGATGAGTGAGCATGGCATTGCTGCAGACCACGTGAAGGGCACGGGTCGTGGCGGCCGCATTACCAAAGAGGATGTGGAAAAAGTCATTGCTGACAAGTCGGAAAAACGCGCTGGCCAACCCGCACCGCAACAGCCGGCCACCTTGGACGTACCGGGTGCCCCAGGCGAGCGTGAAGAACGTCGTGTGCCAATGACACGTTTACGCAAACGTATTGCTGAGCGTCTGGTCTCTGCCCAACAGAACTCCGCCATGTTGACCACCTTCAACGAAGTCAACATGAAGCCCATCATGGATATGCGTAAACATTACCAGCCAGAGTTCGAGAAAGCCCATAACGTGCGCCTCGGCTTCATGGGTTTCTTTACCCGGGCTTGTGTGGAAGCGCTAAAACGTTTCCCGGCGGTGAATGCGTCTATTGACGGCGAAGATGTCGTGTACCACGGTTACTATGACGTGGGTGTGGCCGTCTCCACCGAACGGGGCCTGGTTGTACCGGTGATGCGCGATGCGGACCAGAAAGGTTTGGCGGAAGTGGAGTCACAGATCATCGAATATGGCCAGAAAGCCCAGAAGGGCAAGCTGTCCATTGAAGAGATGACTGGTGGCACGTTTACCATTTCCAACGGTGGGGTGTTTGGTTCGTTGATTTCCACACCGATTCTTAACCCGCCGCAGACGGCCATTCTGGGGATGCACAAGATCCAGGAAAGACCTATGGCGGTGGACGGTAAAGTGGAAATCCTGCCGATGATGTATTTGGCCTTATCCTACGATCACCGCCTCATCGATGGTAAGGAAGCGGTGCAATTTCTGGTTGCCGTGAAGAACTTTATCGAGGACCCGGCGCGGCTGTTGCTGGATATCTGAATGTATGCCTGCGTACTTCATGCTGCAGCACACCCCTAAAGCGTGGTGGCTGCGGTATGAAGCTTGACCGCGATAGAAGGAATTAGATTATGGCTGACAACTATGACGTCATCATCATTGGTGGTGGTCCGGGTGGCTATGTGGCTGCGATCCGGTGTGCGCAACTGGGCCTGAATACTGCCTGCATTGAAAAGCGCATTAATAAGCAAGATGAGCCGGCTTTGGGGGGCACCTGTTTGAATGTAGGCTGTATCCCCTCTAAGGCGTTGCTGGATTCTTCTTGGAAGTACCACGAAACCGAGTCCTCACTGGCTGATCACGGTATCAAGATCAAAGGCGCAGACCTGGATCTGGATACGATGCTCAAGCGCAAAGATACCATCGTGAGAAACCTCACCGGCGGTATCGCGCAATTGTTCAAGGCCAACAAGGTGACCTGGTTGCAGGGCACAGGCCAGCTGAAAAGTGGTAAGCAGGTTGAGTTTCAGCCGTTGGATGGCGATGTCCAAACACTACAGGCAGAACATGTAATTCTGGCGGCAGGCTCAGTGCCGGTAGATATTCCTGTGGCTCCTGTTGATCAAGAAATCATTGTTGATTCCACTGGTGCGCTGGAATTTGATGCCGTACCGAAACGCCTTGGCGTGATTGGCGCGGGCGTGATTGGTCTTGAGCTGGGAAGCGTTTGGGCTCGACTTGGCAGTGAAGTCGTCGTGCTGGAGGCTGTAGATGCCTTCCTGCCGGCTGTGGATAAACAAATTGCCAAGGATGCCCAAAAGCAGTTTGCCAAGCAGGGCCTGGATATTCGTCTGGGGGCCCGTGTCACTGGTTCTGAGGTGAAAAAGGATCAGGTAGTGGTCAGTTATAGCGACAAGGACGGAGAGAACGAAGAAACCTTCGACCGGTTGATTGTTGCTGTGGGTCGCCGCCCCTATACCGAAGGCCTGCTCAGTCAGGACGCCGGGGTGACCTTGGACGAGCGCAACTATATTTATGTCGATAACCAGTGTCGTACCGACGTTCCCGGGGTTTACGCCATCGGTGATCTGGTGCGAGGTCCGGCGTTGGCCCACAAGGCCATTGAAGAAGGCGTGATGGTGGCTGAAGTGATCATGGGAGAAAGTACCCAAGTGAACTATGACGCTGTCCCCGGTGTGATTTATACCCACCCGGAAGTGGCTTGGGTCGGCAAGACCGAAGAGGAAGCGAAGGATTCCGGTGACGCTTACAAGACCGGAGCGGTACCTTTTGCCGCCAATGGGCGCGCCATGGCTGCCGGCGAAACCGGTGGCATGGTGAAGTTTGTGGCCGATGAAAAAACCGACCGCATCCTGGGCATGCACGTGGTAGGCCCGCAGGCGTCCGAATTGATTCAGCAAGGCGTTATAGCCATGGAGTTTGGGGCTACCGTAGAGGACTTGCAGCTGATGGTGTTTGGTCATCCAAGCCTGTCAGAAACCGTTCATGAAGCAGCCTTGGCCACGGACTTTAAAGCAATCCATGTGGCGCAGCGTCGTCGCAAGAAATAACGACATTTGATGGCCGCGATAACGGCGCTTGAACAGGGCGCCACTAATTCATTGATGATGGAAGTATTGGCATGAATCTCCATGAGTATCAGTCAAAACAGCTTTTTGCTGATTATGGGCTGCCAGTCTCTACCGGCTTTGCCTGTGATACCCCGGAAGAGGTTGCAGCAAAGGCGAAAGAGATCGGTGGTGACAAGTGGGTGGTAAAAGCGCAAGTCCACGCCGGTGGCCGTGGTAAGGCTGGTGGTGTGAAGCTGGTGGATACACCGGAAGACGCAGCTGCCTTCGCCAAGCAGTGGTTGGGCAAGCAGTTGGTTACCTTCCAGACCGACGAGCATGGTCAGCCCGTATCAAAGATTCTGGTAGAAACCTGCACGGACATCGCCAAAGAACTGTATCTGAGCGCAGTCCTTGATCGTGCCAGCAGTCGTGTTGTGTTCATGGCTTCCACCGAAGGTGGCGTGGATATCGAAACGGTTGCAGAAGAAACCCCGGAAAAAATCCTCAAGGCAGAAATTGATCCGCTGGTGGGTGCACAGCCCTATCAGGCTCGTGAGATCGCGTTTAAGTTGGGTCTAGAAGGTAAACAGGTCAATCAGTTCGCCAAGATCTTCGTGGGTCTGGCAAAGCTGTTTGTCGACAAAGACCTGGCGCTGATCGAAGTGAACCCGCTGGTGATCACTGACACCGGTGACCTGCACTGCTTGGATGCCAAAATCAATGTAGACGGCTCGGCGTTATATCGCCATCCAGATATCAAGGCGCTGGACGATCCCAGCCAGGAAGATGAGCGCGAGCGTCGCGCTGCAGAATGGGACCTGAACTACGTCGCACTAGAGGGCAACATCGGTTGCATGGTGAACGGTGCAGGTCTGGCCATGGGTACCATGGATTTGGTGAAGTTGAAGGGCGGTGCGCCGGCCAACTTCCTGGACGTGGGTGGTGGTGCCACCAAAGAGCGCGTTACCGAAGCCTTTAAGATCATTCTCTCCGATGATCAAGTAAAGGGCGTTCTGGTGAACATTTTTGGTGGTATTGTCCGTTGCGACTTGATCGCTGAAGGCATTATCGGTGCCGTGGAAGAAGTGGGCGTAACCGTTCCCGTTGTGGTGCGCTTGGAGGGCAACAATGCGGAGCTGGGTTCCCAGAAGCTGGCAGAAAGTGGCATGAACATCATTGCCGCACAAAGTTTTGATGATGCTGCCGAGCAGGTAGTGAAAGCAGTGGGAGGCGCCGCATGAGCGTATTGATTGACAAGAACACCAAGGTTATCTGCCAGGGCTTCACTGGAAGCCAGGGCACGCTTCACTCTGAACAGGCTATTGAGTACGGCACCCAGATGGTGGGTGGTGTAACGCCGGGTAAAGGCGGCCAAACGCACTTGGGTTTGCCGGTGTTTAACACTGTGGCAGAAGCCGTTGCCGAAACCGGGGCCACTGCCAGCGTAATCTATGTGCCTGCACCGTTCTGCAAGGACTCCATTCTGGAAGCCGCAGACGCCGGCATCGAGCTGATCGTCTGCATTACCGAAGGAGTGCCTGCTCTGGATATGCTTTTCGTCAAAGAGTATATCTCCCGCAAAGATGGCATTCGTCTGATCGGGCCGAATTGCCCAGGGGTCATTACTCCTGGTGAGTGCAAAATCGGGATTATGCCGGGCCATATTCACTCGCCTGGTAAGGTCGGCATTGTGTCTCGTTCCGGTACCCTGACCTATGAAGCAGTTAACCAAACCACCAAGCTGGGGTTTGGTCAATCTTCTTGTATTGGTATTGGCGGTGACCCGATTCCGGGGATGACCTTCATTGATGCACTGGAATTGTTCCAGAACGACCCGCAGACCGAAGCCATCGTTATGGTGGGTGAGATCGGTGGTACCGCAGAAGATGAAGCGGCGGCCTATATCAAAGAGAATGTGACCAAGCCTGTGGTGAGCTACATTGCCGGTGTTACCGCTCCGGCCGGCAAGCGTATGGGGCATGCTGGCGCCATCATTGCCGGCGGCAAAGGTACCGCCGATGAGAAGTTCGCTGTGCTGGAAGCGGCGGGTGTGAAAACCGTGCATAACCCGGCAGAAATTGGCAAGGCTGTGAAAGAAGCAACCGGCTGGTAAGTTAACGGTAAGCCAATAAAAAGGCCGGCAAATGCCGGCCTTTTTATTGGCTTAGTGGAGGAGATCGTCGTCCAGTTCAAAGGACTCGTATTCATTGAGTTCCTTTTTAAGGCGCCGCTCTTCCAGTCGATCTTCGATGCGATGGCGCATGTCCATATTGAAAGAGCGGCTGCGCGCACTGCGCTCTTGCTGCTCATCCTCTTCGACGCTGTCATCAAGGATATCGAAATCTTCGTTCATCAGCAGATCTTCCGAATCAAGGTCTTGCTCATTACTACGATGGTTACTCATGGTGGCCTCCTTCCTGACCTCCCCAAACAACCTGTTATACGGGCCAATCAGGTCCGGGTTTCCGGTTTCCGAATGCCCTTAGCGCCTGTATATCCTGTGACTTTCGGGCTTACAAGTTTTTTTTCCTTTTTGAGGATGAGCGGTGTTGAAAGGGCGCGCGAAAGGTTTCGCTGCAGGTGAATAATTACTTGCAGCGAGCGAACGGGAAAGGCTAAATGTGACGCATATCATAACCTTTACTCTTATAAGAAAATCAGCAACTTAAGTGCTGGAATGCCGGCAGAAGGCTTTGTAGAGTGGAGGGAACGTCCGACGGTTACCGGTAACGTGCCGGCTCGTGAAGAGAATAAAAATATGGCAGAACTGCTGATCATTTTTGGGGTAAGCGCCCTTATTATTGCCACGTTAGGGTTGATGCACGAAGCCAACAGTCGGGGCCACAGCCCGTTGTTTTTTTTGGTGCCCTTGGCCAGCATAGGGCAGGTGCAAAGCCATTGGGAATATTACCGGTGGTGGTCGCTGGCCCGTGTGGGCGCGGTGCTGACCTCGGCAGTAGGTATTGGCTTATTGGTGATTACTGGCGGCTTGGTGGGGGATTACGCAGTACAACCGGTATCGAGCCAGAGTGGGCAAGTGCTGCGTGGCGAGAAAAAAGCCAGTAGCACTGCCTTTGTTTCCTCGCAAGAGGCGGCCTTGCTTGTTGTTAAGGGCCAAGGAAAACGCCTCACAGGGCGTCTACACGGTGAACGCTTTCGTTACGATCGCGTCGCGCTCATTGATGGGGTGTTAACCCTTAGCCAGGGCGAGGGGTTTCTTGCGGATCTGGAAGTGCGTGTACTTCTGGGCTGGAACCCGGACGATATAACCGAACGCAAGACTCTGATCGTTGGGCCCTCGGATGAGAGCGGCCCAGTGGTCCATCTGTCTTGGAAACCGGAAAACAAAGACTATCCAGAGAGCCGAATATTTGAAGGCGGCTACCGCATGGAGCTGGCGCTGGCACCACTGGATACAGGGCAGCTTTCTGGTTCTATTGTGCTGGTCATGCCGGACAGTTTTAAAAGCTATTTGAGCGGGAATTTTACTGCCCATAGCAATCATTTGCGCTACCGCAATGGCGAGGTAGATCTTTACTTCGATCATGAAGATACCCTTGCTTATGTGGCGGAGGAGTTCCTTGAAACCCAGTTCCCGGAAGGCGCTTTACTCCAGGTCGAGGCTAAGCATGCCACCTTGCATCGAGCTGAGAGCGAGGGCCAGGTGGTGGCCGTGGTAGAACTGAGCAATGAGGAAGTTCAGGAGCGCAAGGTGCGGCTTGAAAAGACGGATGTGGGCTGGGCTGTGGTGCCTGGGTCTATGGGTACCCGAGTCATGACCGCCGCCAAAGAGGGTGGAATGGAGTTGGCCACACCTAATGTTCAGAAATCCTCAGAAACAGCACCATCAACAGCGCCCGAGTCGGTGACTTTGACTTTCCCCGAGCTGGTAGCGTACGTGGATCAATCTGTGCAATTGAAAACCACCAGTGGCCGCACACTGGAAGGTGTGCTGCGCAAGATTAGTGGCGACCGCCTTTGGCTGATCATGGGCGTGGGCAGTGGCAATGTGGAACGCAGTGTTGGAGCGGCAGAACTGAAATCCATAACACTGTCTTCGGGCCAGCAGATCTTGCTGGAATCCACGGAAAGTAAATTGCCGGCTAGTACGCCGCAACCGGCCAAGGTTGAGTCTGCGCCGGCGAAAAATGTCCCGGAGCTCGCAGGGGCACAGGAAACGATCGAACCACCATCAGCCGAGCGTACTGAATTTGAAGCGCTGGTAGGAAAAAAGGTGATTATCGAGACCAATGACGGATCGAAACGCACCGGGGTTCTGCAGTCGGTAGTTGATAATAAACTAACCTTGAGTGTGCCGGTGGGCGCGGGCAGTATGGAATATTTCTACGAGCTCCACAGTATTCGCCATATAGAGGCAGCCCGTTGAAGGTATTGATCACAGGCGGCAGTGGGTTCATCGGGCAGCATCTTTGTCGACGACTGGCAGCCCATGGCCATGAGCTGACCGTCCTCACCCGTAGGCCACGCAAAGCCGCTCGTGTGCTGCCTGAAGGCACACACTTGGTTACCTCCCTCGATGACATCGGTAACGATGCGGCTATTGACGGTATTGTCAACCTGGCCGGGGAGAGCTTGTTTGCGGGTCGCTGGAGTGAGCGTCGCAAAGCGATATTATTTGCATCAAGAATTGGTGTCACCGAAGCCCTGGTCGGCCTGGTGTCTCGCTTGGACAGCAAACCGGCGGTGCTGGTGTCCGGGTCTGCTGTGGGCTTTTATGGCAACGCAAATAACGCGGAGTTAACGGAAGAGAGTTCGGCCCGCAGGCGTGATTTTGGTTACCTCCTGTGTGATGCATGGGAGCAATCGGCTCGCCCGGTTTCCCGCCAGGGTGTGCGGTTGTGTCTGGTGCGGACTGGAATCGTATTGGGTTGTGATGGGGGTATGCTAAGTAAGCTGCTACCAGTCTATCGGTTGGGGCTTGGAGCCCTGCTGGGCGATGGCAACCAGTGGCTTAGCTGGGTTCATATCGATGACATGGTGGCAGTGCTAGTACGTGCGCTGGAAACACCCGGTGTGGACGGGGTTTTTAACGCCTGTGCGCCGGCGCCAGTAACGCAGCGTGAATTCCACTATTGTCTGGCCCGGAAAATAAAACGCCCGGCGTTGTTACGGGTGCCTGCGAGTGCCCTCAAGGTGGGGCTGGGAGAACAATCTGCCATGTTGATTGGTGGGCAGCGGGTTTACCCCCGGCGCTTGGAGCAACAAGGCTTCATTTTTCGTTTTCCTGACTTGGATTCTGCATTATCACACCTGACCAGAGGCTGACCTGCGCCATCGAGTCGTCCGCCCCTTGAAAAATATCGGTTTGCCCACATCTGTTGGATCAACATTACTCGCAGGTTCAGGAGCTAGCTGTGTCAGCAGAAAAACAAACCCATGGTTTCCAGGCAGAAGTATCCCGTCTTCTGCATTTGATGATTCACTCGCTTTATAGCAATCGTGAAATTTTTTTACGTGAATTGATTTCTAATGCCTCTGATGCATGCGACAAGCTACGCTTTCAGGCACTGAATAACCCGGCTTTGCTGGAGCAGGGTGGTGAGCCCCAGATTACTCTGCGCGTGGATAAAGACGCGGGTACCCTGACGATTGCCGATAACGGTATTGGCATGAGTGAGGACGAAGTGGTAGATAATTTGGGCACCATCGCGCGGTCCGGCACGGAAAAATTTCTGGCGAATCTTAGCGGTGATCAGAAAAAAGACGCCCAGTTAATTGGCCAATTCGGGGTGGGGTTTTACTCTGCGTTTATTGTCGCCGAAACCGTTACGGTAGAAACTCGCAAGGCGGGCGAAGCGGTTAATAACGGCGTGCGCTGGGAAAGCGATGGCAAGGGCGAATTCACAGTGGAAACCGTTTCCCGTGATGAGCAGGGCACAGCGGTGATTTTACACCTGCGCGATGATGCCAAGGATTTTTTGGATGGTTTCAAAATTCGTCAGGTGATCGGGCAGTACTCTGATCATGTGGCTTTCCCGATTGTGCTGGAAAGGCCGCAAGAGGGAGACGAAGACACTAAAGCCGAAACCCTTAATTCCGCTACGGCTCTGTGGCAGCGGCCGCGAAGTGAGGTGACTGACGAAGAATATCAGAGCTTCTACAAACACATCAGTCATGATTTTCAGGATGCTCTCACCTGGAGCCATAACAAGGTGGAAGGCAAGCTTGAGTACACCAGTTTGCTGTATGTGCCGGCTCAAGCCCCTTTTGATTTGTATCAACGTGAGGCTAATCGTGGCCTAAAGCTATATGTTCAGCGCGTTTTCATTATGGACGATGCAGAACAGTTTCTGCCCCAGTATCTGCGCTTTATCAAGGGGGTGATTGATGCACCGGATCTGCCCCTGAACGTAAGCCGCGAGTTGTTGCAGGACTACGGTCCGGTTCAAAAAATTCGATCCGCTTTGACCAAGCGTGTGCTGCAAATGTTGAAAAAACTCAGCAACGATGACAAGCAATACACCAAATTTTGGGCGCAGTTTGGCTCAGTGATAAAAGAGGGCGTTGCTGAGGACCGGGATAATCAGCAAAGCATTGCCGCCTTGCTGCGTTTTGCCACCAGCAAAACACCAGATTCAGTGAGCACATCTTTGGATCAATATCTGGAGAGCAAGCCTGCCGATCAGGATTGCATCTATTATCTGCTTGCTGATACCCCGTCGGCTGCACGCCAGAGCCCCCATCTGGAGGTATTTCGTAAGAAAGACATTGAGGTACTACTGCTCAGCGATCCCGTGGATGAGTGGATGGTGGGGTATCTGGAGAGCTACAAAGAGGTGAAACTGGTCAATGCGGCTCGCGGAGAGCTGGACCTGGGGGATGAGAGTGAACAGGCTAATAATGATGACCCCTTGATCCAGCGCCTTGCCGCTAGCCTGACCGAGCAGGTTGAAGCGGTCCGAGCCACCACACGACTGGTGGATTCCCCTGCGTGCCTGGTGCTGGCAGAAGATCAGCTGGGGCCTCAAATGCGACGCATGCTGGAAGCCGCCGGGCAGCCAGTGCCGGAAAACAAGCCGGTACTGGAGGTGAACCTCGACCATACCTTGCTGCAAGCGCTGACCCGCGTTGAAGAAGGCGACAAATTCAATGATTTCGCCGCCTTGCTGCTAGATCAAGCAATGCTGGCGGAGGGGCAGCTGCCGAAAGACCCGGCGGCGACCGCGCGCCGGATGCAAGCGTTGTTCGCTCAGGCAGTCTAAAGGCTGCAACAGACTGCTTTTAACCGTCCGCGCTACGGGATTTTTACGAAATCACGTAGGGCGGGTGGTGTCAGCTTCCCTACTTTCCGGGCCGCTTTGGCTGCGTTAGGCGGGTTTGGGTGTAAGCCCATCCCCGTCGCTTCTCGCGTTACCTGTTGCGGCGTTCTTCAAGCTCCCGTTGTCTCGACTTCCAAGGGCGCCTATGATGCCGGAAAGCCGTAAACAAGGCGTTCCTATGAGGCAAGAAAAGCATAATGCCGCCATTCTGGGTGGGGGCAGTTTTGGTACCGCCATGGCCAGCATTCTGGCGGCCAATGGACACAACGTAAACCTGTGGGTGCGTGACCCGGAAACCGCCGCTGCAATCAATATTGATCGGGAAAACAGTCGCTATCTCCCCGGTGCAGAATTACCGCAAGAGGTGACCGCCACGGATAGCCTGGAAGAGGCGCTTAGCGGCGCTTCCATGGTATTTGTGGCAATCCCGAGCAAGGCTTTTGCCGAGGTGCTGGAACAAGCGCGTCAGTGGGTGCCTGATGAGGCTATGGTGATCAGTTGCACCAAGGGCATTTATGCGGATGGCTTCTTGTTGATGAGTGAGCTATTGCATCAGTATTGGCCGCATACTCGTATCGGCGTGTTAAGCGGACCCAATCTGGCCAAGGAAGTGGTTGAACAGAAATTCACGGGTACAGTGATTGCCAGCTCGGACGAGGCGCTACGAGAGACTGTGCAAAACGCCTTGAGCTGCGACTATTTCCGTGTTTATGACAACCCGGATATCTATGGCGTTGAATTGGGCGGCGCCCTGAAGAATATTTATGCGGTGGCGTCTGGCATGGCCGCGGCGATTGGCGTTGGTGAAAACAGCCGCAGTTTTTTGATCACCCGAGCGTTGGCTGAAATGAGCCGTTTCGCCGTGGAGTTGGGCGCTAACCCCATGACGTTCCTGGGCTTGTCCGGGGTCGGTGACCTGATTGCCACCTGTACATCTTCGCTGTCACGCAATTACCAAGTGGGTTTTCAGCTTGGCGAAGGTAAAACCTTGGAACAAGCCATAGAATGCCTGGGCCAGACAGCTGAGGGCATCAACACCATCAAACTCGTGGCGGATAAAGCGGCAGAGTTGGATGTGTATATGCCGCTTGCCACCGCACTGTACAAAATCGTCTATCACGGTCAACCGCTGGAACTGATGATCCAGAATCTGATGAGCGGCGAATACAAACATGATGTGGAGTTTCAGTTGGGCGCGTTTACGTCATGAAGCTCTATCTTAGTCGGCATGGTCAGGCGGTTGCCCAGGCGGCGACCGATGCCCTGCGACCATTGACAGAAGCTGGCCAGGCAGCACTGCTTTCCCACTGGCAATCGCTTCAGGAGCGGGGCATTCAGATTAGCGGATTGATTGTGAGTCCGTATCTGCGCGCTCAGCAGACAGCGGATTGTATCGCGCAGGTATACCCTGGTTTGCCCCGGCAGAATTGCCCCTATCTAACACCGGATAGCCCCCCCAAAGCGCTGTTTGACTGGTTGCTTGCCAACCCGCCAGCGGCTGATTCGGTGCTGGTTAGCCATATGCCGCTGGTGTCGCAATTGACGGCAAGTTGGACGGGTGTCTCGGAACGGGTGGGCTTCGATGTGGGAACCGTGGCTTGTTTTGATGTGGATGTTACTGCCGCTGATGGCGCGCAATTGCTTTGGTTATGCAGCCCAGGCGAAGAGATCGCCAACCGTTAATCCGCCCTTCGGCACCCTTGGTAGCCTGTTCTGTACCGTTCGCCGATGCTTGCTTTGCAGACCGAGCTTACTGTCGTAGCCTGAATTCGGTGGCACACAGAACGCATGGCAGGCTCCTCAATCGTGCCACCGGAACCACTCCTGAGGGGGGATCACGGTGTCTCCTTGCACCGTGAGGCTTAGGTCTAGGCACCAACCATCGGTTGGTGCTTTTTTTATGTTGATTTGCTGATACGTGTATCGTTCTGTCAGCGATACAGCAGCAGGTATTATGTTTGATGCTCCTTGGGGAAGGGCGTGCAAGGGGGGCGTTTTCGTGCGGCACTCAGTTTGCGGCCATACAAGCCGCCTTCTTTAGCCTCCGGCATGGCTGAGACGGGAGGGCCACGCTTGCTGGTATACCGGTAATGTCGGACAGGCCTGAATCGCCAGTAAAACAGACGTACGAAACACTAAGCCTGCACGTATTCTGATTATTTTCGCAGAGCGGGCAGACTCAGAACTCCTGTGTACCCGTGGTGTTGTTTTCCACGGGGCCCCAAGCCAGTTTCTCAATGGGGTCGCCATCGGATCCCACTAGATTAATGTTCATTGGGATGGCAGCCAAGAACTCCAGCCCTTCGGTTTTTCTCAATGCTTGCAGGTACTGCTTTACGCGGCCGCTGATCCAGGGATGCAGGGTTGCTTTAATGGTGACTACTTTGGCGCGTTTGCCGCGTTGCCGGAACCAATCCATCAAGGCAGATCGCATGACGGGGAAGTGGGACTGAAACTGCTCGAAGTCATCGGCAACCAGATAAATATCGTACTGATACACCGTGCCACGCCAACTCATGCCCAGTTTGGATTCTTTTAGCCGCAAGCGGGTTGCCAGCGGGGCGGCTGTTGTATCCGGCTCTTTTGATCGGTAGTGCGAGCGTGGGGCGCTGTAGTGCTCGGGGTTCGGTGTCAGATTATCCAGTAAGCTGATTACTGTATTGCCACATTTCGGCCGCTCTGTTGGTTCTTTGGCCAGTAGCTGACGGATCAAGGGCTGGTAGCGGCGTAAAGAAAGCGGTAGCAAAGGAATCGGATCGCGTAGATGGGCCAGTCCCATGCCGCGTGCGTCAGAGGCGCCAAAGGGCGGTTTGCCTGCCAGCATTTCGTAGAGCACACATCCCAAGGAATAGAGATCTGATTGTGGCGTCAAGGGCTGGCAGCGATGCTGCTCGGGGCTCATGTACTTGGGGGTGCCCATGATGGCAGTGGATTCGGTCACACTGGTATCACGCAATACGTTGGAGGCGATGCCAAAATCCACAAGTAACGCAGAACCATCGGCGCGGAACAGCACATTATCGGGCTTCACATCCCGGTGGATGAATCCATGTTCGCTGGCATAATTAAGGGCGCCGGCGAGCTGACGCAGGATGCTCTGCGCGCTCCTTTCATCCAGTGCGCCGCTGGCGAGCCGTTGTTTAAGGCTGCCACCGGTCACGTGTTCCATGGTGAGATAATAGTAACCTTGATACTCACCTACGTCATAGACAGGAACGATATGTGGGTGGTTCAGGCTGGCAATCGTGCGTGCTTCCTGCATGAAGCGTTCGGCAAAACGGGGTTCCAGTGCCAGGGTCGGCGTGAGGATCTTGATCGCAACCTGCCGGTCGAAGGAGTGCTGGGTGGCAAGAAAAACGTGTGACATGCCGCCTTTACCCAGGCGGCTGGTCAATCTGTATCCGGGAATAGAAATGGCCATGATATTTTTATATTGGTCGTCTTGACCGTGGGAGTATACTCAGCGACTACTTGAGGCGCTCGCCGTACAGGGTATGCATTCCTGCCTCTGATCGGTGCGCCTGGGCGAATTTGGCGTTCAGCCGCTTTTTTTTGTTGATTTAGGCTCCAAAGGCAAGGAAAAACGATACTTTGCTTTGTAGCTGCTGTGCGTCGATCGGTTTGAAAAAGTGGCCCACAGTACCACCCCTGGCCTGCTCACTTCCTTGGCGATAAAGATTATGCGTGCATTATGGGTGCCCTTGTGAGGGCGTGTGATACCCATAACTGTGCATCGATTTCCGGGCAGCACCAGCGCGTAGTCTTCTTCGAGACGTTTGGACAAAGTCGCACAGCCACTGGTAATCCAAGCTTCTCAGTATTATTGATAGCACAACCAGGCTCTTGGTGGGCACCCTAGGAGAGCCCGTGAAGGGCGAACTGAAGATCACCGCTGTGGTCCGAGCTGCTCGCTAGTGGGTGCTTCTGCCTAACATGAGGCATCAACTTTTTACTGATGAGCCTTCCTCTGCCAGTTTCCATTGCTGAACAGCAACCTGATTTTTAACCTGATCCAGAACATCCAGCAAGGTGTCACGAACCAACGCATCCAGCTCTTCGCCCTCGCCGCCGGCAGCGTCGATCAAATCGTGCAATAGCTGCTCCAGCTGGGGGCGGTTAGCTGGCGAAGCCAAGTCGTCCACCAGCTGATCCACGAAGGCGCTACCCGTTTCACGAACCGCCTCGCCCAAGAGCGCGATGGCGCGGGGACCTGCAACAGGAATGGCGGCGAGACGTCGGCCGGCTTGGGTGCGCACCAGGGATTCGTCCGTGAGATGAGAGAAGTATTTGGCTAATTGATCGCGGTATTGGTCATGGCTTTTCTGGGTGGCGTCGGCAATGCGTGTGGCCACAAAGTTCACCAGCTGTTCCTTGCGAGGCGCAAGCACTTGGGACTCAATACGGTGGAGCAGGGGGCTGCCACCACCGATTTCACGCTGTGCGCCACTAAGCACGTTGATGACGACACGGTCGGAGATTTCCTCCACAACAATACCGTAGTATTTAAGAATAGTTTGGCCCAACCAGGTTTGCGACAGATCCACGATGCCCATCCGCTGCAAACGTATCAATAGGCTAATAACCCGCAGAATCCGCAACCAGCGGAAGCTACCCACGGGGATACAGCCGAGCAGGTCATACCAATGGGCAAACGGATAGAAAAACCAGCGATGGTAAGTGTGCCGGGCAATGGCAACAATCCAGCGGATGGTGAATTCCGTTAGGTAGACCGCCACAAAACACAGGTCGTAGAACAAAAAATCGTTATGGATGGTGTCGCGATAAAAATTGTGGAAAGCCGGTACCTGCGAGGCTAGAAAATCCTGAACAGGTGGGACCTGAAATAGCCAGTCGAACAGGATTAGGCTTAAATTGGCGATCACCAGCACAATCATGGCCAGGTCGATAATGAAACCGACGGTATCCAAGTTGGCTTTTAGCCTTTCCGGGTGCAGCCTGATTTTCATGTTGTGACCTGCTCAGCCGTTAAAACGTGCCCAAACCGGACAATGATCCGAGGGCTTTTCCATTGCGCGCATCTCGTAATCCACACCAGTGGTATCCAGCTTGGCCATCAGCGGCTCGGTAGCCAATACGGTATCGATCCGCAGGCCACGCCGGGGGTCGCGGTCAAAGCCCTTGGAGCGATAGTCAAACCAGGAGAACACGTCGTCGGTGGTAGGGTTTTGGTGGCGGAAGGTGTCAGTCAGGCCCCATCCGACTAGGCGGCCCCACCATTCTCTTTCTTCCGGCAAGAAGCTGGTTTTACCTTCGCGTAACCAGCGTTTGCGGTTGGGCTCGCCAATACCGATATCCAGGTCCGTAGACGAGATATTGAAGTCACCCATTACCGCCACTCGGTCGCTGGGTTGATGATGATTAACCAGATAATGCTGCAGGTCTTCGTAGAATTTTTTCTTGGCCGGAAACTTCAATGGATGTTCGCGGTTTTCCCCTTGAGGGAAGTAGCCGTTGAGTACCGTGATCAGGCTACCATCACTGTGTTTCAGGGTGCCGATAATCATGCGCCGTTGCGCGTCTTCGTCGTCGGTGGGGAAACCATACTGCACTGATTCCAGAGGTTCGCGGGTAATCAGGGCCACCCCATAGTGGCCTTTCTGGCCAAAATAATAGGGATGGTAGCCCATATCCCGAACCGCCTGCTCTGGAAACTCCGGGTCGTGAACCTTGGTTTCCTGCAAGCCGATTAATGCGGGTTGGTATTTGTCGATCACCGCCTGGAGCTGATGTAGACGGGCACGAATACCATTGATGTTGAATGAAATCAGGGTCATAGCGCCTCCTTGGTGCCCGCATTGTACACTACCTTAAAAGTCGTTCATCGCGGATTTGTTAGAATGATGCGAATGGTTTGTCTGCCCCTCAGACTTTATCCAGAGAGCCTAACGGCTGATACGTAACAAAAGCTTGGCATTGAAGGGTTCTACATTCGGCTGTTGTTACTCTCTATGAAAAATAGCCGAAAGCGTTAAACAGGCGTCCAGCAACGCCTGCATGCATCTGTGCTGTCACGTATGGCGTTATCGGCCATGGTGTGTTTGTTGTTAGTGCCGTTAAGATGGGCCTTTTGCTTGGGCCGCATACCTTGGCCCATTTGGAGATTTCATGCCTGAACAATCAGGTCGTCAGGTGCTTGCCTTCGCACATGCCAATGGTATACCTGGCCATAGTTACGACACCTTTCTTGCTCCGCTGGCTGCTGAGTATGAGTTGGTAATACTGGACCGTGCCGGGCATGATCCAGCTTTTGCTGTGGATAGGGGCTGGCACAGTCTTAGCCTGGAGTTGGAAGCGCAACTGGCACCCTTGCCTAAGCCTATTGTGGGGGCAGGGCATTCATTGGGGTCGGTGTTGATGTATCTGGTAGCTCAACGTCACCCGGACTGGTTTTCCAGTTTGATTATGCTGGATCCACCCGTGTTGAATGGGCTGCCCGGATTACTGATTTACGCAGCGAAACTCACTAGGCAGATTGATAAAGTCACCCCGGCAGGGAAAAGCCTTGGGCGTCTTGATTACTGGCCGGACTGGGATTCTGTGGTGAGCTATTTTTCTTCACGAGGCTTGTTCAAGACCTTTGATCCTCGCTGTTTGTCTGATTATTTGAACGCGGGTGTTGAGCCTTGGGAAGGGGGATGGCGATTGCGGTTTCGGCCGCAAGTTGAAGTGGATATTTTCCGTCATACCCCCACCAATGTCACTCGCATGCCTCGGTTGCAAGTCCCCGGGGCTATCGTCACGGGTAAAGATTCTCCTACTCCTTTTCATGACTGCGGCAAACGTCATGCGAAGCGTCACGGCATGCTTCATCGTATTGCAGAAGGCTCGCACATGTACCCGCTGGAAAAGCCAGAAAAAACCCTGGAGTTGTTCCGTGAGTTACTGAATGAATTGCAATCTAAAAAACGCTGAATCATGGATGCGATAGAAAGAAAATTCAGTGTCTACGGGCAGACGATTAGCGCGCTGCAATGGCCTGGAGACGTTGATAAAAATGGCGCAGAACCTATCTTGGCCTTGCATGGCTGGTTGGACAATGCCGCGTCATTTGCGCCGTTGTCCAACTTTCTTGGGCAGCCGTTGCTAGCCATGGATTTTTCTGGCCATGGCCATTCTGACCATCGCCCTGATGGCGTGATCACCCATCTGGTGGATCATGTACGTGATGTGCTTGCAGTGGTAGATCAGCTAGGGTGGACGCGTTTTACCTTGATGGGGCACTCCATGGGAGCAGGGATTGCCTGTCTGTTCGCCGCTGCCTGCCCTGAGCGAGTATCACGGGTAGTGTTGATAGAAGGGTTGGGGCCACCGAGTACTGATGGCAAGGATGTGGCCAGCAATCTTCGCAAAGCCCTGGATGATTCTGCATCCTTGGCTGGAAAGCGTAAACCGGTTTACGCTCATGTAGAGGATGCGATTGAAGCACGTACAAAAGGGTTTGGTGGGTTGAACCATAAAGCCTCCGCGCTTTTGAGCGATCGAGGCTTAGTGCCCTTGGAAGGTGGCTGGACCTGGCGCGCAGACAGCCGCTTACGGCTGACCTCGTTTCTACGCCTTACTGAAGAACAGGTGGAAGGCTTTGTCCGTGCGATAAAGGCTCCGGTATGCATTATTATTGGTGAGCAGGGCATGGGCGGTAACGGTATGTTCGACCATCGACTGGGCTGGCTGAGTGGCGCCACCATTGTACGTTTGCCTGGGCGCCATCATTTGCACATGGAGGAGCCGCAAAGTGTTGCAGCCAGCATAAATAGGTTTCTGCGTGAGACCGATGACCTTCTTTCAAGGGCTGGCGATGACTGACCAAAACCACCAGTACATGTATGCATATGGTTTTAATCGGTCATGGTGCTGGGGGGCTGTGTCGTTATCCTCAAAAGAAAACGGTGATAGCCCCAGGAGAGTGGTGCCATGAAAGTGATCGAAGCTACATCATTAGTGGATTATGTCGGCAAGGAATTGGGTGCGTCGGATTGGTTTCAGATCGATCAGGAGCGGATTAATGCATTCGCGGATGCGACTTTAGATCATCAGTTCATTCATGTTGATGCGGAGCAGGCCAAGAATACTCCCTTCGGTACCACTATTGCTCATGGCTACCTCACTCTGTCTTTATTGCCCTACTTGCAAGCGTCCATTGACGATTTTCTAATGCCCAAGGGCATGAAAATGGGCATGAATTATGGCTTCGACAAGCTACGCTTTATGGCGCCCGTGAAAGAGGGTAAGCGGATTCGTGCCTTGGCAACCTTGCTGGACGTCTCTGAGAAACGCGAAGGGCAGTGGTTGCTCAAGTTTGCGTTTACCGTTGAAATTGAAGGCGAAGAAAAACCAGCGCTGGCCGCAGAGTGGTTGCTGATGTATTTCGTCTAGCGGTAACGGTATTGGCTCTCGGTTGCTCGGTTTCGAATCTCCTTGCGGCCAAGTTTACCTCCGACCGCAGCGATTTTATCTATTCTATCTGCGAGTATGTCGCTTCTATAACTTACCCATTGATAATGTCCTGCTATTGTTGATCACTGATTTGGTCGTGGGTCGGTGCGTTATTGATGTAGAACCGTATTAGCTCAAATAAAAAAAGAACAAATAGGCAGGAAAGGAATATGTTGCAGCGTTCCCGGCAGTGGTTATGCTGCGTTATTGATACGCGTTCGGTAAACCGTCGCGATGTTCACCTGCCTATAAGTCGTGTATTGAGTATCCGTTCAGAACCGTCCTGTCCACCCCGCTTTAGCTATGGCGAAACTTTGCTGTTATTGCTACAACTAACAAGAATAACGGCGGGTAAATTCATTAGTCGAAGCACGCTAATGTGTCTTGCTCTGTGCGCTGTTTGCAAAAGCAGTCAGCGCCGATCACGGCTTTGTGACTATGTGCTTGGCCTTGCCTTGGCCACAGGTGCGTTTGCGAAAAAGGAATAGGTCATCATGGATGAGGCGTCCAAACCCTTACTGTTGTTTGTGGATGATTCCAAGGTAATGCGCCTTGCCGCTGACAAGATGCTCGGTAGAGAATTCCGTGTCGAAGTGGCAGAAAATGGTCTCAAAGCTTGGACTATGATATGCCACAATCCCTCCATCAGCGTGGTTTTTTCAGACTTGGCCATGCCAGAAATGGATGGATTCGCCTTGCTGAAAAAAATTCGCACCAGCGAAGATGAGGGTGTTGCTGGATTGCCGGCCATTATTGTTACCGGTGCAGAGAATGATGAAGAAGCTCGGGCTGAAGCCTTGCGTCTGGGCGGTACGGATTTCATCAGTAAGCCGTTTAATTCCACTGACTTGCTAGCTCGTGCCAGAGCCCACGCCAACTACCAAAATGAACGCAAGGAGTTCGCCAAACAGGCAATGATTGACCCACTGACCCGATTGGGCAATCGGCGTTATCTAGTGCATCGGTTGCGCCAGGAGCTGGCATTGGCTGCCCGCCAGCAGTACAGGCTGTCGGTCGTGCAACTGGAGATTTACCAATTCAATCAACTATTCGTTCAGCTGGGTAAAAAGCGGACGGATATGGTGTTGTTGAAGCTGGCCCAGTCCCTTCGTGGGGTTATTCGGAAGGAAGACTCTCTGGCACGTAGCAGCGTGGCGCAATTTACCGTGTTGTTACCCAGTGCTGGGCCGAATGGTGCCAAGCGGTTTGTGGAGCGAGCGTTGAAAGTCAGCGAGAAGCTGGCCTTCCAGTTCCGGGGTAAGGTGCAACGGTTACCACTGACGGTCATTACCCATACCCCGGCTGTTCATGCCGGGTTGACGCCGCGTCAGGTACAACTGACGTTGGAGGAGCAATTAAAGCAGGCTAGAACATTGGGGCCAGGTGCCGTATTGAGTGATGACGCAGATACTACCTTGTCGGTGGATGAATCTGCACCCATATTAACGATTGAGCAGGCTCTGGCGCTACTGCGAGCCGGGAAACCTCGGGCAGTGGTCAGCTCATTGCCAGATTTGCAACGCCAGTTGGCGCCGTTATTACAGCTGATGAAACGCTCAGCACCAGGCCAGGAGATAGCATGAAAGTTATGGTTGATCGCCAGTATCCCATCAGTGTGGATCGGCTTTATGACGTACTGACGAGCAAGGAATTCTACGAAACCCGCTATGAATGGAGCAAGGTGGATAATTATCGCTTTGGTGCTTTTGAAAATACATCGCGGGGAAAGTTGATTCAATTAATACAGCCAATGGCCATCAACAGTGACAGCGTGCCAGCCATGGCTCGTCGTTTCTTGCCAGAAAGCGCTGATTTGCTCACGGAATTTTTGTGGACGCCCCCTCCCGTAGAAGGACGATATCAGGCCGAATACCGTTTTCAACTAGGCAATGTGCCCATGAAAATCGGCGGTGTTATGGTGCTGACAGGAGATGAAAACGAAGCGATTCAACACACGGAGGTGGAGATCAGCAGTTCCGTCCCGCTGGTTGGGAAAAAGTTGGTGTCATTGGTGGCGCCCAAAATTGATAGCGCGCTCGCGAGTGACTACCGCGATACACTGCGTTACGTGGAAACGTTCTGCTGAATGTAGTGAGTTTTACGCGATAGTTACCATTTGTGCCCTCTAGCAGACTGGCTTTTCAACAGTCTGCTAAGAAGGCTCTGCGGGTCCCTTGCGACGGTAGCGCCGTCCTCGGTGCTGCATCTTGTTGTCCCATCGCTTTCTGAACCAACGCTTCAATCTCCATTGTGTCCGCGTGGATGCGCAGGGGGCATGCAGGGCAGAGGGCTCAGGTGTTTTTAGCATGGCCAGAATGTCACCGCTCAGTGAAGCAGCAGTAGCCAAGCTGTCACGGGTTTTACGCTTGAAACGGGCTTGGCTGAGCGGATCGGTAGCATCCAGTTGTTCGGCCTGTTCCTGGTAGAGTGGCAGGGCTACCACCCGGGCGTTTACCGAGCTGTTGGCCAGCTCGCTATTTAGGCTTTCGGTCAGGGCGATGATGGCAGCGTAGGTTGCACTGCTTGCGGAGGTGAGTGGCCCGGGGAGTAAGCCGCAATCGGGCACCACATTAATAATGCTCCCGTATCCTTGTTTTTTCATGGTAGTCAGCGCGCTCTGACTGTTGTGTACGACTTGCATTAATTGTTGGCTGGCCAGCGTTTGCCAATGGTGAGTCTGCGCCGCTTCAAAAGGCCCCACCAGCATGTTTCCGGGCAAATTAACCACCACATCCAGCTGCTGCCAGCGATGTAGGACCCGGTTAACGCCTCGCTGAATGTCCCTCGCCTCACCCGCTATTGTCTCGATAAATAGAGCTTCATGACCCTCTTCATGCAACCGGCGGCACAACGCGTTACCGGTATAGGTATCGTCGCTGGCAATGGCAAGCCGATAGTGCCCGGCGGCCGCCTGGGCCAGAGCCAAGCCTAACGGGGTGCAGCCTCGGGTAATCAGCAGGGTAGGTGATTGTTTCAACGTGACTCCAGGTGTAATAACGGTAATAAGAACATTCTTGTGAACAGGTGTTGACTTTCAGGGTCATAAAGTTAACATGTGTTCACTAAAGGAGTTTGAGGGAGCAATGTTATGACTTTATTCTCGCGTTTGTTTAAGGATATTCTGGCCTTGATTGTTGCCGTAGGTGTAACGATTTTCATCGTAATGGCCTTGGAAGATAATGGTGAAAACCTGTTCTGGGCATCGTTGGCGTTTGTTTGCATGGTGCCCGTTATCGCCAGCGCTGCAGTTTCCATTAAGCGCGATTGGGATAGTAATAGTAGCAACGGGTCTACCGATGCATTCTAAGGCTGTTCATTAACGGTTGCATCACTGGCTGACCGTGTGGCTGTTGTCGTTACTTTCTCCATCTCGGAAACCGGTAGCGACAACACCTTTTCCTCCCCCTCGCTGCGAGCCAGCACCACGGTTACCACACTATCTCCCCAGACGTTGACGGCGGTACGGCACATATCCAGCACACGATCGGTTACCAGAATCAGCCCGATGGCTTCGGCTGGCAGGCCGATAGCGCCAAGGATTACGGTATGGCCACCAAGGAGGCGGCTGGAATACTGGCTACGCCGATAGAGGTAAGCAGGGCGGTAAGCACAATCATGAACTGGGTGGTCAGAGAAAGATCCATGCCGTAGGCCTGGGCAATAAACATGGCGGCTACGCATTCATACAAGGCGGTCCCATCCATATTGACGGTGGCGCCCAGAGGAAGCACGAAGCTGCTGGTGCGGGTCGATACGCCAGAACGCTTCTGTGCACATTCCATAGAAAGCGGCAATGTTGCTGCTGAACTGGCCGAGGAGAATGCCGTGAGCAGCGCTGGCGTCATGGCTTGCACATGACGAAGGGGCGAACGTTTGGCGGCTAGGACGATTAGCAGTGGCATGAACACGAAGGCATGCAGGGCTAGCGCCACCAGTACCGTCAGAAAGAACCAGGCAAGCGGTTCTATAGCATCCATGCCGGTTCGGGTCACGGTGGCGGCAATAAGAGCGAATACCCCTAGCGGGGTAAAACGGATCACCAGCATGGTGATTTTCATGACCACCTGGTAGATACCGTCGATGATATTGCGCAGACTCTGCCCAGACGATGAACGCTCGGTGCGCAGAAAAAACCCAAACAGCAGGGAAAAGACGATCAGCCCGAGCATTTGCCCGTTGGCGGCAGCGGCGATCAGATTGGGAGGAAGCATCTGGAGTAGGATCTCGGTGAAATCACCGACGCCCCGGCCGTCGATTTTGGCCAGGGCGTCCTGGGTTTCTGTGGCCAAGCCCAGTAGATCCCGGGCGGGCTGACCATTGATGATTCCGGGAGTGAATAGATTCACTGCGACCAGCCCGATTAGCACCGCCACTAAGGTGGTGGTCATGTAGAGGGCGACGGTTTTCAAACCCATTCGTCCCAGGTTTTCGTCATCGCCCACACCCACCATGCCGTTGATAATGGCGGTAACGATTAACGGAATGACCACCATCTTCAATGCATTGATAAACAGGCTGCCCACCAGATCATAACCGCTGATAATCGGCAGTCCCAAGAGGGTGCTGGATTCAGCAGTAAAGCTGCCGGCCAGTGCGCCGGCCAGCATGGCAAAAAATATCTGGTGGTGTAACTTCATGGTTTCCCCTGTAGTGCGAACCGCTGCCTCTCCAACGTTTGAGAGTACCTGATCCTGTGGTGTGTACCAGTGGGGTAAATCTACATCAGCGCCTGCAAGCCTTCGGGGTTATCAAGCTGGAGCAAGGTCGTCTGGTAGGCGCTCTTGAGTTGTCGGTCCGCTTCCACCGGCCCCAGCCGCTGGCATAACAGCACGTAGGTACGATTCAATTGATCGCGAAGGTTGGGCAGTGGCAGGGGGTTTAGCGGTTTGTCAGGTGCTTGCAGCCAGTATTCCATGGTGAGCCGGGTTTCTGTGCTGACATTGGCCTGTCGTAATTGTGCCCCTTGATCCACCTGCAATAGGCTGGCTGTCGGTTTGCCAAGCCCCTGCCAAAGCGCTTGAAGTAGAAGCTCAAAGGCATAAGTGCAGGGGTGGGCGTCGGTGAGACTCTGGTTGCTAATGGCCAGAGGGTCAGCAGCCAACTCACTGTCGGAAAGCGTCATGGCCTGTACCAAGCTCATATGAATGTGATGCCTGCGCTCCGCTAAATCGAACAGGCGGCATAAATCACTCACAAACCCTTGCAGTGAAAAGCTCGGGCGTTGCGCATAGTGCTGTTGCCAATGGGTGATGGCTTCCCGTAATACGGGCTCATTCATATATGGCGTCAGGCCAGTGATGACGGCTCGTCGTCGGCGTTGAATGCTTTGGCGTATGGGCGCGGGGCTCATGGTCGCTGCTCCTGACCGCTTTTCACCTCTGCGCTAAATGTTTCGCTGTTGTACAGGGCGTTTTGGGGGAATTCAGGGTAGCCGGTTTCAGCATGTTCGCTGAGATCCAGCCCTCGCTGTTCGTGCAGTGCGGGCGCCCTCAGGCCGGCCAGAATAGACACCAGCATGTACATGATTAATGCGGTAAAGAATGCCCAGCCAAATGCCACTACCACCCCCAGTAGCTGGACCATCACGCGCTGGCTATTGAACAGGTCGCCGTCGTAAAACAGTCCGGCGGCCAGGGTGCCCCACGCACCGGCAAAGGCGTGAACGGGTACCGCGCCCACCACATCGTCCAGTCGAAAGGCGAGCAGAATACGAGCCCCGAAGGCGGCCAGTGCCCCGGCGACCAGGCCGGTGATAATGGCAAAGCCTGGGGTCATGACGGCACAGCCGGCGGTGACGGCGACCAGCCCGGCGAGACTGCCATTCACGGTTTCCGTGAGCAAGATCGGGTGACGCCTGATCATGCGGAAGATAACACTGCCAACGGCTCCTGCGGCCGCGGCAAGCTGGGTATTCAGGTTCACTTTGGCAATGTCCACGCTGGCCGACAGGGTTGAGCCGCCATTAAAGCCAAACCAGCCGAACCACAGAATGAACCCGCCGAGCGCCACATAAGAAAGGTTGTGCCCAGGGATGGTGCGGGGGGTGCCTTGGCTATCGAAACGGCCCAGGCGGGGCCCGACCACCATGATGCCGGCCAAGGCGCACCATCCGCCCACACTATGAACCACAGTAGAGCCGGCGAAATCAATAAAGCCCATTTGTGCCAACCAGCCGTTATCGTTCCACGCCCAGCTGCCGAACAGTGGATAGATAACTCCAGTAATGACCACCGCGCCACACAGGTAACCTGCGTAGCGAGTTCGCTCTGCCATGGCGCCAGAGGCGATGGTGGCGGCGGTAGCCGCAAACATGATCTGGAATACGAGGATGGCCCAGGTGCTGTTGTCTGCGTGGTTGAGCATGAATTGATCCTGTCCAAACCAGCCATTGCTACTGGTGCCGAACATCAACCCAAAGCCTACGGCCCAGAAAACCAGAGTGCCGACGCACAGATCCATGTAATTTTTCATTACCACATTTAGCGAGTTTTTCGCCCGGCTCAAGCCGCTTTCGAGCAGCGCAAAACCGGCCTGCATGAAAAAGACCATCGCCGCGGCGATGGCAACCCAGACGGTATCGGTTGCTGTGAGGGTGTCCGCATTGGCGAACTGGGGAAGAAACAGCAGAGCAACCCAGTGATGGCGTCGTAGAGGCATAGCGGTGAATCCCATTCATTATTGATTAATGGGGCGGGGATGCAAGCGCTATGCCAGAGCGTGTGGTAGCCAGAACCCGCTGTTTCTAGTCCTTTCCTACTAATCTTCGCCCTGTTGTGGTGCCAAGGAATGTTGTGGTGCGCGTGGTGCGCTATGCGGTGGCGTCAACGAGCTGACACATCTGTCGGATCAGCTGGAGCTGCCGCTCGGAGACTTTTTGCACCGATAGCCGAGGCCGTACTACCAGTTCCATGTCCGCAAACTCTGGATGGTGTTGAACCTGTTTTAGGGTAAGGGGCTGCGGATAGTGGCAGACATACTGCACGTCGGCTTGGTACCAGCGAGGATGGTCCCTAGTGCTACGTGAGTCATAGCCATCGGCAGCAGGGTCAAACTGGGTTGGATCCGGATAGGGGGCACTGGTAACGCGGGCTTCGCCAACAATGGCGGGGACTGCACAGCTGGAATGATAAATCAGCACGGTGTCGCCGGCTTTCATCTCATCGCGCAGGCGGTTGCGGGCCTGGTAGTTGCGCACTCCATCCCAGCCACTAGTGGCGTTTTTGCTGCCGCGCAGATCATCAATGCTGAACACGTCAGGTTCTGTTTTTAATAGCCAGATGATGTTCACTCCTGCGGATGATGTTTGAGCAGGCACTCCTTGGCCTGGGCAATGGTGCCGCAAATGTAAACCGGGAAGGCCGGTTTGTTAAGCTTTAGCATCATATTGGCAAAAGTTCGGTTGAGTATGCTTTCCAGCACCATGGCTTTGGCCTGAGTGATTTGCGCGAAATTCTCACCGCAGGAGTAGCGAGCGGCGGTGTAGTCCAAGCCATCAATATGTCCTACATAAATGGTCAGCTGCTGGCGCTGTTGGTGGTGAGTGAACAGGCGGAGTCGCTGCCGGTAAATAGACAACTGGACGCGCATGTCCACCTGGATCCCTTTCTTCAGTTCAACCAGGGTAAAGGGTCCATCCTGCGTTACTGTTACCGCGCTCATTACTGTCCTTTTACTGCAAGCGTGACAGGCTTTTATAACTGATTCTGTGCTAATCTTCAGTGCTTCTTTTTATTGGCAGTCGATAAGCAATAACGATGATCGGCTGGCCTAGCGGTGGAGATGGATGCGTGATCAGTTCGCAACAACAGAATGAAGCGATTGCCACCCTGCAGACCGTCCGCGATTGTCTGCGTTTCGGGGAAAGCATGTTGCGCAGCGGTGGGGTGTTCTTTGGTCACGGTAATGATGATCCTTGGGATGAAGCGCTGGCCTTGTTGATGCACCAGCTGGCGCTACCGCTGAACAGTGACCCTCGGGTGCTTGATGCTCGTTTATTGCCCTTGGAAGTCAGTGGCTATGTGAGCCAGTTGATGCAGCGTGTCAATCACCGGATTCCTGTGCCATATCTGACCCGTGAAGCCTGGTTCTGTGGCCTGCCGTTTTATGTGGATGAACGTGTGCTGATTCCGCGCTCGCCGCTGGCCGAGCTGATCGAGCAGTCCTTTGCTCCTTGGGTGGATCCGGAGCAGGTGCATCGGGTGTTGGATTTGTGCACCGGCAGTGGTTGTATTGCCATTGCCTGTGCTTACGCCTTTGAGCATGCACGGGTGGATGGCAGTGATATCTGTGCGGGTGCGCTAGCTGTCTGCAAAGAGAACATCGAGCGTCATGGTCTCGGTGAGCAGGTCAGGGCACTACAGTCCGATGGCCTGGCCGCCGTTGATGGGCCCTATGACTTGATCGTTTCTAACCCGCCCTACGTGGACGCACAGGATATGGCGAGCCTGCCAGACGAGTACCGCCATGAGCCGGAGCTGGCACTGGCCTCGGGCAATGATGGGCTCGACTTCACTCGCCGGCTGTTGCTGGATGCGCCGGATCAGCTCAGCGAAGAGGGCGTGCTGATTGTGGAAGTGGGCAATAGCTGGGAGGCCATGTTGCAGGAATGGCCTCAGGTGCCCTTTTTCTGGTTCGAGTTTGAGCGGGGCGGGCACGGGGTATTCATGCTTAGCCGCCAACAGCTGCTAGAATACCGCGAACATTTTTAAGAACCCTTGCCCCCCCGCGCGATGATCACAATTGGGTATTGTCGGGACATTAGGGCGCAGAATCACAGCGGAGATACCGATATTTCCGCCCTACAGCAGAGCATTTGAGGAGCCCATGGCAGGCAATAGTTTCGGCGAGCGTTTCAAAATCACCACCTTTGGTGAAAGTCATGGCCCGGCCCTGGGTGCCATCGTGGACGGCTGCCCCCCCGGTCTGGAAATTAGTGAGGAGGACTTGCAGGTGGAGCTGGATCGGCGCAAACCCGGTACTAGCCGCTATACCACCCAGCGCCGTGAGCCGGATCAGGTGAAGATTCTCTCCGGGGTATTTGAAGGCAAAACCACCGGCACCACTATCGGCCTGCTGATTGAGAATACCGACCAGAAATCCAAGGATTACTCCAATATTGCAGGCACTTTCCGCCCCGGGCATGCGGATTACACCTACACCCAGAAATACGGTTTCCGTGATTACCGAGGTGGTGGGCGCTCTTCTGCTCGGGAAACCGCCATGCGTGTGGCGGGCGGCGCTATTGCACGAAAATTTCTGGAACAGAGGCTGGGAATTCGGATTTACGGCGGCTGCACCCAGATCGGTGATGTGAAAGCGGAGTCTCTTGACTGGTCGGCGGTAAATAGTAATCCGTTCTTTTTTCCGGATGAAAGCAAGGTGCCGGCGCTGGAAGATCTGATTAATGCCCTGCGCAAGGACGGCTCTTCCATTGGTGCGCGGGTGGAAGTATTTGCCGACGGCGTTCCCCCAGGCTGGGGTGAGCCGGTGTTCGACCGTATTGATGCGGATCTGGCCAAGGCGATGATGTCCATTAACGCGGTGAAAGGCGTGGAAATCGGTGATGGCTTTGCTGTTGTGAACCAGCGCGGCGAGCAGCACCGTGATGAGATGACACCGCAAGGCTTTCTAAGTAATCATTCCGGTGGCGTGCTGGGCGGGATTAGCTCCGGGCAGACGATGCGTGTCGCTATGGCTCTCAAGCCGACCTCCAGTATTCTAATTGCGGGCAAGAGTATCGGTTTGAATGGTGAAGCGGCCGAGGTGGTAACCAAAGGGCGCCATGATCCTTGTGTGGGTGTGCGAGCAACGCCCATTGCTGAGGCCATGCTGGCCATCGTGCTGTTGGACCATTACCTGCGCCACCGTGGCCAGAATGCCGACGTAGTGCCCCCTTTCCCGCCGATTCCAGGGTGAAGAACGTTTAACGGAGGCCAGACGCCGGACAAGGACAATCAGCAAAAGCGCCTGAGGTAGAACGCTGTTTACACTGCACCGGCATTGGGCGCTTTCTGCAAGACAAGGTTTATCGTTCATGCCCTATTACTGGCGACTGTCAGGCTTCTATTTTTTCTATTTCGGGCTGCTCGGCACGCTGGTGCCGTACTGGTCCCTGTATCTGAAAGATCTTGGCTTCAGTGCCGTCGCCATTGGCGGCCTGATGGCCATTCCTCAACTGACCAAAATTGGCGCCCCGAACCTGTGGGGTTGGCTGGCAGATCGCAGCGGGCAACGGCTGCGCATTATTCGTGCCGGTAACCTGCTGGCTGCCATCGTATTTCTGCCAGTGTTCTGGGTAGACACCTTTTGGGGCATGGCAGCTTTACTGGTGTCCTTCAGTTTCTTCTGGAATGCGGTGCTGGCCCAGTTCGAGGTGCTTACCCTGCAGTCACTGGGCAGCCAATCACATCGTTACAGTCACGTTCGGCTGTGGGGTTCGGTGGGGTTCATTCTCGCCGTTTTGGTGCTGGGGGAGGTGCTCGATCGGGCCGGGACGGCTGTGCTGCCCTGGGTACTCAGTGGTCTGCTCTGGTTACTGTGGTTAGGCACCCTGACGCTGCCGGCGGGTAACGCACCGCGGGATCGGGCTCCAGGGTCAGGGGTGTCAGTTTGGCAGGTGTTACGGCGCCCGGCAGTCAGCCTTTTTTTAATTGCCTCGTTCCTGATGCAGATGTCCCACGGCCCGTATTACACCTTCTATAGCATTTATCTGGAAGAGCTGGGTTTCAGCAAATTCATTGTTGGCTTGTTATGGTCTTTGGGCGTGCTGGCCGAGGTGGGTTTGTTTGTGGTGATGCACCGGCTGCTATCGCGCTTTTATATCCCCTGGATTCTGGTGGCGAGCCTGCTGTTAGCCGCGTTGCGTTGGTTGATGATTGCTATGGCGGGGGATTCGCTATGGTTGTTGGCATTGGCTCAGCTGCTCCATGCGGCTAGCTTTGGCAGCTTCCATGCCGCCAGCATTGCCTGGGTGCACCGCCAGTTCGGCGAGGCACTGGGTGGCCAGGGGCAGGCACTGTATTCCAGTTTGGGCTTTGGTGCTGGCTGGGCAGCCGGAGCCGGCTTGTCCGGTGTGCTGTGGCAGCAATGGGGCGTAAACTTGTTTTTCGCCGCGACGCTTGTCGCGGTGCTGGCTGCGGGATTGTTGGTGGCGGGCGGGGTGACTCGCTCGGCGCACCGTGGACAGATCAGGTGATCTGCCCACGCAGGGCGCGCAGAAATGCCTGGGCCGCGTTGGATTGACTTCGTGCCGGGTGGGTCACTACGCCGAGCTGGCGTTCGGGTAGTGGCACATTCACCGGCAGCTGAATCATGCCTCTGTCGACCATGGTGGCGGGAAGAACACTCCAGCCCAGGCCAATGGACGCCATCATATGGATGGTTTCCAGATAATTGGTGGACATGGCGATATCCAGCTTCAGGTTATGCTCGTCGAACAGCCGTTCCACGATGCCGCGCGTAAAGGTGACCGGTGACGGCAGAATGGCACTGTGACCGGTAAAGGATTCCAGTGTCAGGTTGTCCTGCTTCGCTAAAGGATGCTCCGGCGCGCACATGAATACGAGTGGGTCGTTCCAGATGACCTCGCTATTCAGGCGTTCATCCGGTTGCGGCGGCAAGGTGACAACCCCCATCTCCAACTCGCCGTGCAGCACACCTTCCCAGGCTTCTTCCGAATCAATGAAGTGAATATCCAGTTTCACCTGCGGGTAATCTCGGGAGAACTGGCGCAGAACCGGTGGCAATCTATGCAGTCCAATATGATGGCTGGTGCCGATGCGCAACTTGCCAGTGACTTCACCGGACAGGTCGTGTATTGCACGGGCGATATCTTCCACGTCCATCAGTACCTGGCGGGCGCGAGGCAGCAATGAGCGCCCAGCTTCTGTCAGTTGAATTTGGCGTCCTACGCGGTCAAACAAACGGGCTTCAAGCTGTTGTTCCAGTAGCGCAATGCGCTTGCTAATGGCCGGTTGCGTGATGTACAGGCGTTCTGCGGCAGCAGAAAATGAGCCTGTTTCGGCGACGGCCATAAAGGCGGTTAGCGTTGGGGTGTCGATCATTCCCGGGGCATCCACAGTGTCAGTACGGGGATAATAATTGGTTATCTTAAAAATGAAAAATATGAATTGGATTTATTGATGGCGTAGTTCTACATTAATTAGCAGTGATAAACCAGCCGAATTTATGGTCTCAGTCAGTGACCTCGGTGGCTCAGGGAGATAGACATGGCCGGCAAGACCCTCTACGACAAATTGTGGGATGCTCATCTCGTCGCTGAACGCGAGGATGGTTCTGCATTGATTTACATCGACCGCCAGATTATCCATGAGGTGACATCACCTCAGGCGTTTGAGGGGCTACGTCTGGCGGGCCGTCAACCATGGCGGACCAGTGCCAGTGTGGCAACCATTGACCATAATGTGCCGACGACACCGTTTAACAGTGCCGCTGATATTACCGATGATACGTCCCGGATTCAGGTGCAGACGCTTGAAAACAATACACGGGAGTTCGGCATTACCGAATTTGGTATCGGTGATGTGCGCCAGGGCATTGTTCACGTGATGGCCCCGGAGCAGGGGGTCGTGGTGCCGGGCATGACGGTGGTCTGCGGCGATTCCCACACCTCCACCAATGGGGCGTTGGCGTGCTTGGCTCACGGTATTGGCACCAGCGAGGTCGAGCATGTTTTGGCCACCCAAACTCTGGTAGCCAAGAAAATGAACAATATGCGCGTGTCTGTGGAAGGTGATATTGGCCCCGGCGTCACCGCGAAAGATGTGGTGCTGCATATTATCGGTGTTATCGGCACTGCAGGGGGCACCGGCTATGCGCTTGAGTTTGCCGGCAGCGCCATGCGCAGCCTGAGCATGGAAGGTCGCATGACCGTTTGCAATATGGCCATTGAAGCCGGTGCCCGCGCTGGCATGGTGGCGGTGGACGATGTCACCATCGAGTATGTTAAAGGTCGTCCGTTTGCGCCCAAGGGGGCAGATTGGGACAAGGCAGAAGCCTACTGGCGCACGCTGGTGTCCGACGCCGATGCTCAATTCGATCAACAGGTGAATATTGACGCGGCGGATATCAAACCGCAGGTGTCCTGGGGGACCAGCCCGGAAATGGTGGTTCCGGTGGATGCCAATCTTCCCGATCCGGCCGCAGAGACGGATGAAGTCAAACGGTCCGGCATGGCTCGGGCCTACGAATACATGGGCCTGACGCCGGGTATGCCTGTTACCGAGATCAAGGTTGACCGGGTCTTTATCGGCTCGTGCACTAACTCGCGCATCGAGGATTTACGTGCGGCGGCAGAGGTGGCTAAAGGCCGCCAAAAAGCCGGCAGTGTGAAACAGGTGCTGGTAGTGCCGGGTTCGGGGCTGGTCAAGCAGCAAGCCGAGAAGGAAGGGTTGGACAAGGTGTTTGTGGAGGCGGGCTTTGAATGGCGTGAGCCGGGCTGCTCCATGTGCCTAGCCATGAACCCGGATCGTCTGGAAGCTGGTGAGCATTGTGCTTCTACCTCGAACCGAAATTTCGAGGGGCGCCAGGGCAATGGCGGGCGTACGCATCTGGTTAGCCCTGCCATGGCGGCAGCCGCTGCGGTGGCGGGCCATTTTGTGGATATTCGCGAGCTCGATCAGGCATAAGGAGTAACACCATGGAAAAGTTTGTACGTCATGATGGTCTGGTGGCTCCGCTTGATCGCGCCAATGTGGATACCGATCAGATCATCCCCAAACAGTTTCTCAAGTCCATTAAACGGACCGGCTTTGGTCCTAATTTGTTTGATGAATGGCGCTATCTGGACGAAGGCTTTCCTGGGCAGAACAACGAGACCCGCCCGGTAAATAAAGACTTTGTGCTGAATCTTCCTGCCTATCGAAGCGCCAGTATTTTGCTGACGCGCCGCAACTTCGGTTGTGGCTCCAGCCGGGAGCATGCGCCTTGGGCGTTAATGGATTTTGGCTTCAAGGCGATCATAGCGCCGAGTTTTGCGGATATCTTCTACAATAACTGTTTCAAGAACGGGTTATTGCCCATTGTGTTGTCGGAGGATAACGTAGAAGCCCTGTTTCAGGCCGTTAGTGGCAAGGAAGGCTACCGGATCACCATCGATCTGGAAGGCCAGCAGGTGATTCCCGAACAGGGGCCGTCATTGCCTTTCGAGATAGATGAGTTTCGCAAGCATTGCCTACTGAATGGCCTGGACGAAATTGGCCTGACCCTGAACGAAGCGGACGCGATTCGCGGTTACGAGAAAGATCGCATGGAACGTGAGCCTTGGGTTTTTGCCGATCATTAAAACAATAACCACGGAGGTTGTATGTTGCGTTTACTTTTTCTGTCGATGGTGTCAGCCCTGTTGCTGGCCGGTTGTGCATCAACCGGCATGTACAGCGCCCCATCCGGGGCGCAGGCGGCTACATTGAGTGTGGATAACCAGTTGTCAGCGCCGACAGATCAAGGCGGACACGCAGGCTGGCAGATGCCTACCAGCAGTGACGCCAAGGCATCACTGTTCAAAGTGGATGGTGATCGAATTACGGAGCAGGGGGGCACCCCGAGTGTGCAGCTCGAAGCGGGCAAGCATTCGGTGGAGGTGTTTGCCGATCAGGGCGGCATTCTCCGTTTTGGTAAGTTCCGCCATACCTTTCTCAAAGGGGGCATTTATCAGGTTCGCATCCTTGCTGCCGAAGGTAACAAAGACTATGCCCTGGAGCTGGTGAAAGCCTCCGATCCGGATGATGTGTTGGTAAGCAAAGAATTTTAATGGCCTGTAAGGGCAGTAGTAGACAGGAAGCAGTAATGAGCAAGGTGTTGGTATTGGCCGGTGACGGTATTGGCCCGGAAATCGTCAGTGAAGCGGTGAAGGTGCTGAATGTGGCCAAGCAGAAGTTCGGCCTGGACGTGGAGCTGGATGAGGCCCTGGTCGGGGGCGCTGCGGTGGATGCGGAGAATGATCCGTTGCCGGAAAGCACTCTGGAAAAAGCCCGGGCTGCCGATGCGATTTTGTTCGGCTCCATTGGCGGCCCCAAGTGGGACGCTATCGAGCGGGATAAGCGCCCGGAGCGTGGCCTGCTGCGTTTGCGCTCGTCACTGGGGCTGTTTGCCAACCTGCGTCCAGCTATTCTGTTTCCGCAACTGGCGGATGCCTCTAGCCTAAAACCGGAAGTGGTTTCCGGGCTGGATATCCTGATCGTACGCGAACTAACCGGTGGTATTTACTTCGGTCAGCCTCGCGGCATCAAGGAAGAAAACGGCGAACGTGTCGGTTTCAATACTTATGTCTACACCGAGTCGGAAATGCGCCGTATCGCCAAAGTGGCCTTTGAGCTGGCCATGAAACGCGATAAACGCGTGCTGTCGGTGGACAAGGCCAACGTGCTGGAAGTCACCGAGCTCTGGAAAGAAGTGGTCACTGAGGAAGCAAAAGCCTACCCGGAGATCGAGTTGTCGCACATGTATGTGGACAACGCGGCCATGCAGTTGGTGCGTGCGCCGAAACAGTTTGATGTGATTGTCACCGGCAACCTGTTTGGTGACATTCTCTCCGATGAAGCCGCCATGCTCACCGGCTCCATTGGAATGTTGCCCTCCGCGTCCCTGGACGAAAACCGCAAGGGCTTGTACGAACCCTGCCACGGCTCGGCACCGGATATTGCCGGCCAGGGCATCGCCAACCCGCTGGCGACCATTATGTCGCTGGCCATGCTGATGCGTTACAGCCTTGAGCGTGGCGATGTGGCCGATGCCATTGAGGCAGCGGTGGAGAGCGTTCTTGATCAGGGGCTTCGTACAGCGGATATCTATACCGAGGGCACTCGCAAAGTGGGCACCGAAGAAATGGGCAGCGCCGTTGCCGATGCTCTGTCGAAGGTATGACAGACGCTCAGCCTCAGGCGTAACACGCGCATTTATTCACTGATAGAAAGGGCAACCCTTTCAGGAGACAGTTTCTAATGAAGAAAGTCGGTTTTGTCGGCTGGCGTGGCATGGTGGGTTCCGTATTGATGGAACGCATGACTGCCGAAAATGATTTTGCAGATATTGAACCGGTCTTTTTCTCGACCTCTCAGGTTGGACAGGCGGGCCCGGACGTGGGCAAGGATATTCCGGCCCTGGGCGATGCCAAGAATATTGATGAATTGAAGGCGCTGGACGTCATCGTGACCTGTCAGGGTGGCGATTACACCAACGAGGTGTATGCGAAGCTGCGTGAAGCAGGTTGGGATGGCTACTGGATTGATGCGGCGTCCACTCTGCGTATGAAAGACAACAGCGTCATCGTACTGGATCCGGTAAACCGTTCAGTGGTTGATTCTGCCTTGCAAAATGACACTAAAGATTTTGTCGGCGGTAACTGTACCGTGAGCCTGATGTTGATGGGTCTGGGTGGCTTGTTCAACGAAGGGTTGGTGGAGTGGGCCAGTGCGCAGACCTACCAGGCTGCGTCCGGCTCCGGTGCTCAGAACATGCGTGAGCTGATTGCCCAAATGGGCAAGATCCACGGTGATGTTTCCGACAAACTGGCGGATCCAGCCAGTGCGATTCTCGATATTGATCGCCAGGTGGCGGCGAGCATGCGTAGCGATGCCATGCCCCGTGAGCACTTTGGTTTCCCGCTGGCGGGCTCCCTGCTGCCTTGGATCGACAAGGAAATGGAGAACGGCCAGAGCAAGGAAGAATGGAAGGCGCAGGCGGAAACCAACAAGATTCTCGGCCGCAGCAACAACCCGATTGCTCTGGATGGCACCTGTGTCCGTATCGGTGCCATGCGTTGTCATGCCCAGGCTCTGACCGTAAAGCTCAACCGCGATGTGCCCATGGACGAAGTGAACGACATCATTGCCAAGTCCAATGACTGGGTCAAAGTGGTGCCGAACACCAAAGAAGACACTTTGCGTGATCTGACGCCTACAGCGGTCACCGGCACTTTGGGGGTTCCCGTGGGCCGTTTGCGAAAGCTGAATATGGGCGGCGAATTCCTGAATGCCTTTACCGTGGGTGACCAGCTGTTGTGGGGTGCGGCCGAGCCGTTGCGCCGCATGCTGCGCATTCTTCTTGAGCGCTAAGGCGACTAAACAGAGGTAAGTGATGGATCGGTCAATCAACCTGGCCATTGTCGGTGCTACCGGCTTGGTCGGTGAGGCCATCATCAAACTGCTCGCGGATCGGAAATTTCCGGTCGGCGAGCTTTTTGTTTTGGCTTCCGAAAATGGTGCAGGCAGCAAGATTTCGTTTGCTGGCAAGTCCCTGACAGTGGGCAAGGCGGACGACTTTGACTTTTCCCAGGTGGAAATTGCCTTGTTTGCGGCAGGGGCGTCTGTCAGTCAGGCGTTAGCTCCGCACGCGGCAGAGTCAGGGGCGGTGGTGGTCGACTTGTCACCGGCCTTCCGCTACGAAGCAGATATTCCGCTGGTGGTAGCGGGAGTCAACGACGAGATGCTTGCTCAGGCCCGGGAGCAGAACCTGGTGGCCTGTGCTGATGCGTCCACCGTGCAGTTGGTGCGTGCCTTGAAACCACTAACGGAGCAGGGTCCGCTACAGGATGTGGTGGTTACCCAATTTCAGGCGGCGTCCGCCACCGGCAAGGCCGGGGTAGACCAGTTGGCCCAGCAAAGTGTTCGCCTGCTGAACGGGCTAGCGCCCAGCGAGGCTGCCCAAGCTCAAATCGCTTTCAATGTTCTGCCGGTAAGTGGTCAGGTGCAGGAGAACGGGTTTACCAGTGAAGAGATGAAGTTGATTCTGGAAACCCGTCGGATCCTGGCAGATCAGCCGTTGTCTGTGCAAGCCACCGTGGTGCGGGTACCGGTGTTCTATGGTTTTGGTCAAAGTGTCACGTTGCGTAGCATTCAAGGCCTGTCTGCAGCGCAGTGTTATGCGCTGTGGGATGGCGATGAGGATATGTCCGTTCAGGAAAGTGATGATCCCCAGGCAATGTCTCCGGTAGCAATGGTGGAAGGGGAGCCGGTGATGCGACTTTCCCGGGTCCGTGAGGAGATGGAAGCAGCGGGCGGGTTGAGCTATTTCAGCGTCGCCGATAATGTCCGTTGGGGGGCGGCCCTGAACGCAGTGAAAATAGTCGAGAAGTTGCTAAAAGACTATCTGTAATGGATACTTACTGACATTATGTGACGCGGTTTCTAGGTTTTTTCTCTAGCCTGAGGCAGAATGTGTGAACAGTGTCATATAGGGCAGCTTGCCGCCTCGGGTACGTCCGCAGGGCCCGCGGGATCGGGCTGAGCGCGGGAAACATAATAAATAAAGGGTTCGACCATGCTTCGAAAACTTGGGTTTGGCTTAACAGCTGTGGCGATGATGGCGCCTGGCGTAGCGGCAGCACTAGGGGTAGGGGAATACCAACTTAATTCCTATTTGAATCAGCCTCTGGATATGGACGTCTCGTTGCATGAGGTGGGCGACTTGTCCGCTGAAGAGATCCTGGTCAATCTTGCACCCCAGTCGGAATTCGATGCTGCTGGCGTTGATCGCGGTTATTTTCTCAATCGTCTGGAATTTTCCGTCGAGCTTCAGGATGGCGATAAAGCCCAGCTGCATATCTCTACCGACCAGCCGGTACGCGAACCCTATTTGAACTTCCTGGTTGAATTCCTGTGGCCCACGGGCCGATTAATGCGTGAATATACGGTATTGCTGGACCCGCCCAGCTTTGCTGATAGTGCCGTGACCGCTGCGCCGACCATCAGTCGCGTGCCGCAGCCAGTTACCCGCAGCGAGCCAACCCCTGCCCAAGCCCCCGCAACACAGTCCCAACCTGAGGAAAGCGCTGAGCCTACCATTGCATCGCAGCCTAGCCGGAGTGAATCCGCTCCTACGGTGGCCGACAATGGCCCGCGCAACAGTTATACCGTGCGTTCCAGCGATACCATGTGGCAAATCGCGCTGAACAACCGTCCTTCCAGCAGCGTGTCGGTACAACAGATGTTGGTGGCTATTCAGCAAAGTAATCCAGATGCGTTCATCAACAATAACGTCAATCTGGTTCGCGAAGGCGCCGTGCTGCGTATTCCCAACGAGCAGGAAGTGCGCAACATTCCTACCCGCTCCGCTATTGTGGAAGTGGCTGACCAGAACCGCCAATGGCGTGACATGCTGGAGCAGCGAGGCATTGAGCCGCCCCAACGTGCACAGATTGATGGTTCGCGCCAGGTGACCGATACCGAGGGCGATGCCGATGCGCCGACTCGCGGCGAATTGAAACTGGTTGCTCCAGAATCCACCGCTGGCGTTAGTGATGGAGACAGCACCGGCTCAGCCGAACAGGGCAATGCCAATACCGCTGTGCTCGAGAATGAACTGGCGATTCGCGACGAAAGTCTGGATCGGCTGGACCGCGAAAACTCCGAACTGAAGTCTCGGTTGAGCGATCTCGAAGCGCAGAGCGCTACCAGCTCGGAACTGCTCAAGCTGCGTAACGACCAGATTACCCAATTGCAGGAACAGCTCCGCCAGCTGCGGGAGGAGCAGGGAGTGGCTGCGCCGGAAAGCGATCCGTTAATGGAAAAGCCGGTGGTTGTGGAGAGCTCCTCCACAAATGAGAACATGACGGGCGATGCAGTAACCGATGATGCTGCTGATCCGAGCAAAGACGGCAATGAACACTCCACGGAAGGCGACGTGGTGGCGCTGGAAGGATCTGATGAAGCACCATCAGGCGATACAGTTGACCCCGGTGCGATAGACGGCTCCGGAGAAGCCAGCGACGTTGCTGAAAATACACAGAGTGATGATGATGCTGGCACTGCTGAAGGCGAAGAGAGTGTTGCCAATAGCACCACCGAGCCGGTAGCGCCAGTGAGCAAACCAGAGCCAATAACCCCGGCGCAACCCCCAGTTGCCCAGGGCGGCGGGATTATTGATCTGGTCATGGCCAACCTGTTGTACCTCCTTCTGGGTGTGCTGGTTATTGTGCTGCTGATTTTTCTGCTGCTGCGTGGCAAGAAGAAAGACGATAACGAAGCGCTGGATGGCCCATTGTTCGATGCCACTGACGATCAGCAGGACGGTGAATTTGGCCTGAATCTGGCCGCAGAAGACGCACCCATCGTCGCGCCTGTCGAAGAGGACGATGGGGAGCAGCCGCCGGTACAAGGGCAGGGCGGTGGCCAGGATCCGCTGGAAGATGTGGAAGTCTATGTGGCCTATGGCCGTTATCCACAAGCAGTGGACTTCCTGCGTAATGAAATTAACAAATCGCCTGAACGGGTAGACCTGAAAGTTCGCCTGCTGGAATTGCTCAAGGAAATGAGCGATGACGCGGCGTTCCAGCAGCAGGCAACCGCCTATGCAGGCACCGGTGTCGCTGTGGATGCTGCCATCGCCCGTTTGGGGGGGCTGGCCCCGGTTGCTCTGGACGAGGAGGAGCTGTCTCTGGATGATCTGGAAATGGACTTGTCCTCGGGTCTGAATAACGTGACACCTTCTGCTCCGACCATTGAGGCCGAAGCGCCAAGCCTCGACTCAGAAACTTCCGATGAGCTGGCTGACTTTGACTTCGAACTGGACTCTGCCGAAGCGGACAACGAAGACGCCACTGTTATGCTGGATGCGGACAGTGACCTAACTTCTTCCGATACTCGCCTGGATGAAGACTTCAGCTTGGATTTTGATAATGAAGACGAGGCTCCGCAAGAGCCTGAAATGTCTGATGCGGACAAGCAGTCTCTGGCTGCCGATTCGGTTCTTGAGCTGGAAGATATCGGCAGTGCTACCCAGAGCGATGACACGCAATTCGGTGATCTGAATCTGGATGACATAGACACCGAATTCGATGATTTATCTGCGGAACCGGTTACGGATGAAGAGCTGGATTTATCACTGGACGACCTGGATCTGTCTGACGAAACCGGCAGTGCGCCTCAGCATGAAGCAGACGATACCCTAACGGATCTGGACATTGAGCTGGAGCTGAACGAAGCGGAAAAAACACTGGCCGACACCGCTGACGCGCAAGAGTCTCTTGACGATATTACCGCTCTGGATCTAGATGCGGTGGACGTGGATGCCGCGGATCCCCGCCTCGACGCAGATGAAGTGGCGGCGGCTGATGATGGTTCCTTGGAGGATCTACTGGGTGATCATGAGTTGAACCTGGATGATGAGATGCCGTCTTTAGATGCATCATCTGATAGTGAGGCGGCGGACGAGCAGGTGCCAGCTGCGGTGGATGCAGCGCCCGCACCGTCCAGTACCGATGTGCTAGCGGATGAAGATGATTTCGACTTCTTGGGTGAAACCGACGAGAATGCCACCAAGCTGGATCTGGCCAAGGCTTATATAGACATGGGCGATAATGATGGGGCCAAGGATATTCTCAGCGAAGTGATCTCTGAAGGTAACGATCAGCAACAGAGCGAAGCCAGAGAGCTCCTTGGGCAGGTAAGTTAGTCCGCTACGCCCGCTAGGAAAAAGAGGGGCGATGCCTTATGGTGTCGCCCCTTTTTTATGGTTGGCAGGTTGGGCAAAGGGCGACTGCAACGAGAGGGTGAACAATGACACGTATTGCGCTGGGTGTTGAGTACGACGGTACGGATTTCCGCGGTTGGCAGACACAACAACCGGGAGTACGTACGGTGCAGGAATGCCTGGAAGCGGCGTTATCCAAAGTGGCTAACCATCCGGTGGCTGTAGTGTGCGCCGGTCGTACCGATGCTGGGGTGCATGGCACAGGGCAGGTGCTGCATTTCGATTCCGATGCGCGCCGGGAGATGAAGAGCTGGATTATGGGAGGCAATACCAATCTGCCAAGGGATGTGACCATAAAATGGGCGACGGCGGTCAGCGATGATTTTCATGCGCGTTTTTCTGCGGTGAGCCGCCGATATCGCTACGTCATTTATAATCATGCCCGCCCCCCAGCGCTGTATCGAAATCAGGTGACCTGGAATCATCGTCCACTGAATGTGACCGCCATGCGCGAGGCGGCAGCGCATCTGGTGGGTCATCATGACTTCACTGCCTATCGAAGTGTGCATTGCCAAGCAAAGTCACCGCTCAAGACCCTGCACAGCCTTGAACTATATGAACAGGGCAAGGTATTGGTGCTTGAGGCACATGCTAACGCGTTCTTGATGCACATGGTGCGTAATATTGCTGGTGTGCTAATGAAAGTTGGGGCTGGCAAAAAGCCGCCTGAGTGGGCAAAAGACGTGCTCGAGGGGCTGGATCGCCGTAATGGCGCAGCGACGGCAGCACCCTTTGGGCTTTATCTGGTGGAAATCGAGTACCCCGAGCATTTTGCATTGCCCGAAGAGCCTCTTGGCCCTCTGTGGCTACCGGATCGCCTTGAGGCATAATAGTGTAAGTGCAGTATGCTGCCGGCCTCATGCAACACGCTAAAATCCCTGGTTTTTGTTACACTGGAGAACCCATGACCGTACCCCGGGTCAAAGTTTGCGGCATTACCCGAATCGAAGATGCTCTGGCGGCGGCAAATGCTGGTGCCGATGCCATTGGCTTGGTGTTCTACGGGCCAAGCCCCCGTGTCGTGACGGTTGCTCAAGCAGCCAATATTTGTGCCAGGCTGCCGCCGTTCATTACCACGGTGGCGCTCTTTGTGGACGCCTCCCGTGAGGAGGTCGAGCGGGTGCTGGCCACCGTGCCCGTGGATTTACTGCAGTTTCATGGCAATGAAGATCCGCAGTTTTGTGACAGTTTCAACCGGTCTTGGATCAAGGCGGTACGGATGAAGGACGACGCTGACCTTCATCACTATGCCCAGACTTATGGCAAAGCGGCGGGGTTGTTGGTCGATAGTTATGTCCCAGGTCTGCCGGGTGGAACGGGAGAAACCTTTAATTGGGGCAGGGTGCCTAAAACCTTGCCTCTGCCTGTAGTACTGGCCGGTGGACTGCACCCGGGGAATGTGGCTGCAGCTGTAACCCAGGTTCAGCCATGGGCGGTGGATGTGAGCGGTGGCGTTGAACAGAAGAACGTTCAGGGTGGCCGTAGCGGTGGCATCAAAGATGCCTCTGCCATCCGTGCCTTTATCAATAGTGTCAAAATACGAGGAGTAGCCGGTGTCTGAACGCCCTGATTTTTCTGCTTTTCCTGATGCACGTGGCCACTTTGGCCAATTTGGCGGTAGCTTTGTTTCGGAGACCCTGATGGGCGCACTGGACGAGCTGACTGCCATGTATGAGCGTCTCAAGGACGACCCGCAGTTTCGCGCGGATTTCGACTACGATCTGGCCCATTATGTGGGCCGTCCATCTCCGCTTTATCTGGCGGAACGATGGTCGAAGCAGCTCGGTGGGGCGAAGATCTGGCTCAAGCGCGAAGATCTCAATCACACCGGCGCTCACAAGGTGAATAACACCATTGGCCAAGCTCTGCTAGCCAAGCATATGGGTAAGCCCCGTGTGATTGCTGAAACCGGGGCGGGACAGCACGGTGTGGCCACGGCGACAGTGGCCGCACGTTTGGGCCTGGAATGCCAAGTGTATATGGGGGCGGAAGATGTGGAGCGTCAGAAACTCAACGTCTATCGAATGAAGCTGCTGGGGGCGGAAGTGATTCCGGTTACCTCAGGGTCTCGTACCTTGAAAGACGCCATGAATGAAGCCATGCGCGACTGGGTGACCAATGTGGACAACACTTTCTACATTATCGGCACCGTAGCAGGCCCCCACCCCTATCCGCAGTTAGTACGGGATTTTCAGTGCATCATCGGTCGTGAAGCCCGTGAGCAAAGCTTGAAACAAGCTGGTCAGCTCCCCGATGCGCTGGTGGCCTGTGTTGGCGGTGGCTCCAATGCTATCGGCCTTTTTCATCCGTTCCTGAACGATGAGGATGTGCTCATGTATGGTGTAGAAGCGGCGGGGGACGGTATTGAAACCGGCCGCCATGCTGCGCCGCTGAACGCGGGTCGCCCGGGTGTTTTGCACGGCAATCGTACTTACCTGATGGAAGACGATAACGGCCAGATTATGGAAACGCATTCTGTGTCCGCCGGCCTGGATTACCCCGGTGTCGGTCCCGAGCATTCCTGGCTCAAGGATGTTGGCCGGGTGAAGTATGTCGTCGCTGACGATCAGGAAGCCCTGTCGGCCTTCCGTGAATTGACCCAGGTGGAAGGCATCATGCCGGCTCTTGAGTCCGCTCACGCTCTGGCCTATGCCCGGAAGTTGGCGCCTACCATGTCCCCGGACCAGAATATCGTGGTGAATCTATCTGGTCGGGGGGACAAGGATATTCTGACCGTCGCCGCTATTGATGGGATCGAATTCTAATTCAACTTCTGACGGTTGATTTATAGAGGTCGTGCTGTCGATAGCATGGGATGGCACAGGCCCGGGAAGGTCCTGCGGGGCTTTCCACTACCTGTTTTAAGGAGCAGAAATGCGTCGTATTGAAAGTTGCTTCCAGCGCTTGGACGGAGAGAACCGTAAAGCGCTGATTCCTTTTGTAACGGCGGGTGATCCGGTTAAGGATGTAACCGTGCCGTTGATGCACGCCATGGTGGATGCCGGCGCCGATATTATTGAGCTGGGGGTGCCGTTTTCCGATCCCATGGCCGATGGGCCGGTCATCCAGTTGGCCTGTGAGCGGGCTTTGCAGCACAACACCTCCACCCGTGATGTACTGGCTATGGTGAAGGCATTCCGTGAAACCAACACGCAGACCCCTGTGGTGCTGATGGGGTATTTGAACCCGGTTGAAGTAATGGGCTATGCGCCTTTTGCTAAGGCCGCAGAAGATGCCGGGGTGGATGGGGTGCTGTTGGTGGATTTACCGCCAGAAGAGGCCTTGGAAGTAAAACCGATCATGGATGCCCATGGCTTGGATATGATCTTCCTGGTGGCACCGACTACCTCCGATTCTCGCATCAAACTGATTGGAGAAGCCGGTTCTGGCTACCTGTATTACGTCTCTTTGAAGGGTGTCACAGGCTCTGCAACCTTGAATGTGGACGAAGTGGCCAGTCGCGTTGAAACAATTCGCAACCTTGCCCAATTGCCCATTGGTGTGGGCTTTGGTATCAAAGACGCTGAATCTGCGCAGGCGGTGAGCCGGGTAGCCGATGGTGTGGTCGTTGGCAGTGCCCTAGTGAACCAAATTGCTGAAAACAAGAATGCCCCAGACGCGATTAATGGCGCGGTTAGCGGTATTCTCAGCGCCATGCGTAACGCCATGGATCAATAACGGGACCCTTGCATGAGCAATAGTAACTGGCTGGAGAAAATCCTCCCTGCCGTACGTCGCCCCCAGGAAAGTCGGCGCTCCAACATTCCAGAAGGGCTGTGGCGAAAGTGCCCGCGATGTGAAGGGGTGGTCTACCGGCCAGAACTGGATCGCAACATGGATGTGTGTCCAAAGTGCGATCACCATTTGCGTATTGGTGCCCGTCGTCGCCTTAAATTGTTTCTTGATGAAGGTGTGCAGACGGAAATTGGTACGGAGCTGGCCCCAGTGGATCGTCTCAAATTCAAGGATTCCAAGAAGTATAAGGATCGCCTTGTAGCGGCGCAGAAGGCCACCGATGAGAAAGATGCACTGGTCGTTCTGAAGGGTACTTTGCATGGTGAACCGCTGGTTGCCTGCGCTTTTGAGTTCAGTTTTATGGGCGGCTCAATGGGCTCCGTGGTGGGTGAGCGCTTTGTACGTGCGGTGAATGTGTGTCTGGAGCAGAAGCTGCCGCTGGTCTGTTTTGCAGCCAGTGGCGGAGCGCGCATGCAGGAAGCCTTGTTCTCACTGATGCAGATGGCAAAAACCAGCGCCGCGCTGGAGAAAATGCGCCAAGCGGGTTTGCCGTTTATTTCTGTGCTCACCGATCCTGTCTACGGCGGCGTATCGGCGTCCCTGGCCATGCTGGGGGACGTGAATGTGGCGGAGCCCAATGCGTTGATCGGCTTTGCCGGCCCGCGAGTAATTGAACAGACCGTACGCCAGAAACTGCCCGAAGGGTTTCAGCGCAGTGAGTTTTTACTCGAACATGGCGCCATCGACATGATTGTCTCGCGCCACGATATGCGCGAGACCCTTTACCGCTTACTGGCGAACATGGTGGGCTGGTCGCCACTGGTTCTGGATGACTGACGTCCCACTGCCGGGCTCGTTGCCCGAGTGGCTGCGTCGCATTGAATCCATGCATCCGGCCGATATTGAGCTGGGCTTGGACCGGCTTCGTGACGTAGCCACCCGTTTGGCGGTGGCTCGTTTTGCTATTCCGGTGATTACCGTTGCAGGTACCAACGGCAAAGGCTCAACGTTGCGCCTGATGGCTGCCTTGGCAGAACAGCAAGGCCGCAAGGTCTGCCTCTATACCTCTCCTCACCTCCATGTGTTCAACGAGCGGATACGCTTGCCAGATGGCCTGGCGAGTGATGCGCAGTTGTGTGCAGCATTCGCACAAGTGGAGCTGGCAAGGGCAGATGTGCCGCTTACCTATTTTGAATTTACCACCCTGGCCGCTCTCTGGTTATTCAAGGCCAGCAATGCCGACTTGCTGTTACTGGAAGTCGGGTTGGGAGGGCGGTTGGATGCGGTCAATATTGTCGAACCCGACGTGTCTGTGGTGACCTCCGTAGGGCTTGATCATCAGGACTGGCTGGGCAGCACCCGTGAAGCTATTGCCGCAGAGAAATGCGGTATCGCACGGCCCGGTAAACCGCTGGTGTATGGCGAAGAAGTCTGGCCGGAGAACCTTGTGGCCCTGATTTCAACATTAGGCGCTATTCCAGTGTTCGCCGGCCGTGATTTCCACATTGGTGGCGCTACACTGTGGTTAATTGATGGCGAGTCGGTGAGCTTACCGGAAGCCGTGCGGCTAGGGGCAGATAATTTGGCTACGGCCTGTCAGGCGTTGAGCTTGGCTGGGGTAAACTGGCAGCAGGCGGATTTGACTGCAGTTGCTGAGTTGGGTCTGTTTGGACGTTGCGAACAACAGCAAATAGATGGTGTGTCCTGTTGGTTCGATGTAGGCCACAATCTGCCGGCGGTGCAACGTTTTCTCCGGCAGTTGCCCGACTGTGCCGGGACCCGGCATCTGGTGTTTGGCATGATGGCAGATAAACCCATTAATGGCGTGATGGCCTTATTCGAAGGAATGGCTGTGCACTGGTACCTGGCTGCACCGCAGGTCCCCCGTGCGGCTTCTACTGCTATGTTGCAAAGCGCTTTACCGCCCACTGCGCAGTATAATGAGTATGCCAGTGTGTCGGCTGCTACTCATGCAGCGTTGTCGGCGGCATCGGTGGACGACCAAGTGATTGTTTTCGGATCATTTTATACCGTGGCAGAAGCCCGAGAACCGGGGACGTCGTGGTAGAGGATGATGCCTCGACCCTCTTTGCAACAATGAATGCTGAAGGGAGAAACTGGTGGATAATCGAGCACGTCAGCGCCTTGTAGGCATTGTGCTGTTACTGGTTCTGGCTGCGGTACTGGTGCCGTTCCTGTTCCGTACCCCTGAACAAGTACGCGGTGCGTTGAATATGCAGATTCCTGAACCGCCGGAGCACAAAACGGTTTTGGTTGAACCGGTCGTAGAGCAGGACCGGCGCGAGGCGGTGGATGAACGCATCGCCGCCGACCGCGAGGCAGTGCAGGGCGCGGCCAAGAAACAATTGGATGAAGATAACGCAAGCGTTGTTCCAGAACAGCCAGAGCCGGTTGTCCCTATCAAGGAAGAGGCCGCAGAGTCTCCACCGACAGGCCCCGTGATCCCGTCTCAGGTGGAGCCTGGCGACGGGCCGGTACTGGCCGGGTTTGTGGTGCAGACAGGCAGTTATTCGAAGGTAGATAACGCTAAGGGCATGGTCGACAAGCTTAAAGCGGCAGGGTACCGGGCCTATACACAAACCGATAGCCATGAGGGGAAAGTGGTTCATCGGGTCATGGTCGGGCCAGAAATTCGTAAAGAAGATGCCGAAGCAACGCAACAGCGACTGGCCAAGGACGATCATTTTAAGCTTAAGGGGCTGGTGCGCATTTACGTGCCGTGACCTGTAACGGCACGTTTGGCTTTGGGCTTCAGTGGCCCGGGCAGGGGTTATTTCAGATTTGCCGCTAATATTGTGGCGCGGGGGAGAGGCAGCAAAGGTGGGGATGCATGGGCAAGCGGGTTTGGCTCTGATAGACTGCGCCGTCTGTATTTGTAGGGCATTGTGCCGGCCTTTTTCTCAGTTTGGCGTTGTCCTTTTTTTCAGCCTTCACCCGCCGGCGAGAGCACGCTTTACATGAATCTGGCAGACGGCATCATTCTGTTTGTTATCACAGTCTCTGCACTTCTGAGTGTTCGCCGGGGATTTACCCGCGAAGCCTTTTCGTTGCTCACATGGGTTGCGGCCTTTATTATCGCGCGCCTGTTTAGCCCGGCCCTGGACCTTCTTCTCCAGGAACAGATTACCACCCCCAGCCTGCGCGCCGCTGTTGCCTTTGGCAGCTTGTTTGCTCTGACTTTGGCCGTGGGAGCTCTCGTCAATCATTTGCTCGGTGAACTGATCCGCGTTACGGGTTTGAGTAGTACTGACAGATTGATGGGGATGGTGTTCGGGGCCCTGCGTGGGGTGCTGCTGATGGTGGTACTGGTCGCTTTGGGTCGGCATATGTTTGCTGCTGACCCTTGGTGGCATGAATCTACCCTGGTTCCTCATCTGGTGATGATGGAAGCGTGGACCCGGGGCGTGGGCGAGAGTCTTCTCGCCTTTATCATGAATGTAAGTGGCAGCTAGAGGTAAGCACCATGTGCGGCATTGTGGGTATTGTCGGTCATAGCTATGTGAACCAGGGGATTTATGATGCCCTGACCGTTCTCCAGCATCGTGGCCAGGATGCGGCTGGTATCGTAACCTGTGACGGTGATCGTCTCTACTTGCGTAAAGATAACGGCATGGTGCGCGACGTTTTCCGCACTCGCCATATGCGCCGCCTAGTAGGCAACATGGGGATTGGCCATGTGCGTTATCCCACCGCAGGCAGCTCCAGTTCGGCGGAAGCTCAGCCGTTCTACGTGAACTCCCCTTATGGCATTACGCTAGCCCATAACGGCAACCTGACCAATGCGGAAGCCCTAGCCGAGCATATTTTCCGTGCTGATCTGCGCCATATCAACACCACCTCTGATTCCGAGGTTTTGTTGAACGTTTTTGCCCACGAACTGCAAAGCCGAGGCAAGCTGAAACCCGAACCGAACGATATTTTCGATGCCGTGGCAGCGGTTCATGATCGTGTGCAAGGCGCTTACGCGGTAGTTGCCATGATCACCGGTTACGGCATCCTGGCTTTCCGTGACCCTCACGGCATTCGTCCTGTGTGTTTTGGCCGCAAAGATAGCCCTAATGGGCCAGAGTACATGGTGGCCTCTGAGTCTGTGGCGCTGTCCTCACTGGGCTTTAATGTAGTGCGTGATTTGGCCCCAGGCGAAGCCATTTACATCACCGCTAAGGGGGAAATGCACACCCGTCAGTGTGCCGAAAATGCAAGCTTGCATCCCTGCATTTTTGAGCAGGTTTACCTGGCGCGGCCGGACTCCATTATCGACGGTATTTCTGTGTACAAGGCACGCTTGCGCATGGGCGAAAAACTGGCCGAAAAAGTAGAGCGTGAATGGCCAGACCACGACATTGATGTGGTCATCCCGATTCCCGATACCAGCCGCACTTCCGCTTTGCAGATGGCCAATCATCTGGGGGTGAAATACCGTGAAGGCTTTATCAAGAATCGTTATATCGGTCGTACTTTCATCATGCCCGGCCAGCAACAGCGCAAGAAATCTGTCCGCCAGAAGCTCAACGCTATTGAGCTCGAATTCCAGGGCAAGAACGTGTTGCTGGTGGATGACTCCATCGTGCGCGGTACCACCTGTAACGAAATCATTCAGATGGCCCGAGAAGCAGGAGCTCGCAAGGTCTACTTTGCTTCTGCTGCGCCGGCGGTGAAATACCCAAATGTATACGGCATTGATATGCCCGTGGCCCAAGAGCTGATTGCGCATGGCCGAACCACGGATGAAATTGGTGAATTGATCGGTGCTGATCGACTGATCTATCAAGACTTGGACGATCTGGTGGAAACCTGCAAGGAAGGTAACCCGGATGTGGTGTCCTTCGATTGCTCCGTGTTCAATGGTGAATATCTGGCCGGTAATATTACACCGGGTTATCTGGCCAATCTGGAAGCCCGTCGTAGCGACGCGGCTAAAGGCGATAGTGAAAAGACCCAGGCCTTGGCGGATAACGAAATTATCGATCTGCATAATCACTGATACAGTGATGAAACAACGCCGGCGGCGGCAGGGGCCGCCACCGGCCAAGTCGCCCGTAACGCGGAGTAGAATTTGCTGATGAGTGATGATCTGGATCCTAGCACCCTGAATGTGGAAACCTTGGCCATTCGTACCGCGCAACTGCGCACGGATGAAATGGCGCATTCCGATCCAATCTTCATGACCTCAAGCTTCGTATATGAAAGCGCGGCGCAAGCGGCGGCACGCTTTAGCGGTGAAGAGCCTGGCAATATTTATTCCCGTTTCACCAACCCAACCGTGCGGGCATTCGAGCAACGCCTGGCCGCGTTGGAAGGCGGTGATGCCTGTGTTGCCTTTGCATCTGGCATGGCGGCAATCAGCGGCACTTTTTTCTCCTTGCTGGCGCCGGGTGATCATCTTGTTAGTTCTCGTAGCGTGTTCGGCACCACCAATGTGATTTACGACCGTTACCTGAAAAAGTTCGGTATCGACACCACCCTGGTGGACATGAGCGACTTGTCCCAGTGGGAAGCCGCGATCCGCCCGGAAACGAAAATATTGTTTCTGGAAACACCGTCCAATCCACTGGCGGAAGTGGGTGACATTGCAGCCTTGGCTAAGCTGGCTCACGACAATGGGGCATTGTTGGTGGTGGATAACTGTTTTTGTACCCCGGCACTGCAAAAACCCATCGATTTGGGCGCAGACCTGATCATTCATAGCGCTACCAAATATCTGGACGGGCAGGGGCGCTGCCTTGGTGGTGCCGTAGTCGGGCCAAAAGAGCTTATGAGCGAGATTCTGGGTTTTGTGCGTTCTGCTGGCTCCTGCATGAGCCCGTTTAATGCCTGGGTGTTTATCAAAGGGCTGGAAACGCTAAGTTTGCGTATGCAGGCACAGAGTGAGCGGGCCATGGCACTGGCCGAATGGCTTGAAGTACAGCCGGGGGTTGCACGAGTGCATTACGCTGGGCTGAAAAGTCATCCGCAGCATGCGCTAGCGGGCAATCAACAGTCTGCCTATGGTGCGGTGATGTCCATTGAGGTGGAAGACGCCGCCGGCAATCGTGATCGTCAGGCCGCCTGGCGCTTTATTGATGCCACCCGCCTGATTTCCATTACCGCTAACCTGGGTGATGTTAAAACAACAGTGACTCACCCGGCGACAACCACTCATGGGCGGGTCAACGAAGAAGAAAAGCAGCGAGCTGGAGTAACCGAGAACCTTATTCGTCTGGCCATTGGCCTGGAAGGAATAGACGATCTAAAGGCAGACCTGAGCCGCGGCCTCAAAGCGCTAGCCAGCGCATAGCCAAGCGACAATCTGGGAAGCTCGGGTAAAGTTTCTAGGCGTTGCTCTTTTCAACTTTCCACGTTTGCAGGCTCAATTGAATCTCGCGAGCTAAATAAGTCACTCTCTTTTGCACGGCGTTAGCCCGTGTTGTAGCTTAAGGCTTGCAGCTTGCCACCTTGGAGAGTGGGTTAAGGGGACATAATGCAGGCACTGGATAAAGCCCTGGCCCAGGTGGGCCGTGTTGTGCTGGGCAAAGAAGAACAACTGAAACTGGCACTGACCTGCATGCTGGCCAGTGGCCACCTGCTGATCGAAGACCTGCCGGGCATGGGCAAGACTACCTTGGCTCATGCGTTGGCTCGGGTGTTCCAGCTGGATTACCGGCGGGTGCAGTTCACCAGCGATATGCTGCCAGCGGATATTCTCGGCGTTTCCGTTTTTGATCCCACCACCCAGCAATTCTCTCTCCGCGAAGGCCCGGTATTTACTCAGCTGCTGTTGGCCGATGAAATCAACCGGGCCACGCCGAAAACCCAAAGCGCTTTACTGGAAGCCATGGAAGAGCAGCAGGTGACTTTGGATGGTGTCACTCGCCCTTTGCCGGCGCCTTTTTTTGTGGTCGCGACCCAGAACCCGATAGATCAGGCTGGCACCTTTGTGTTGCCAGAATCCCAGCTTGATCGCTTCCTGATGCGTATCTCCCTGGGTTATCCCGCCCCCGATGTGGAGCTGGAACTGCTCGCCGGCGGTGATTTGCGTCAGCAGGTCCGTGAGTTGAAAGCGGTAATCAATGGTGAAGGTTTGATGAAGCTGGCCCAGGTAGTGGGCAAGATTCGGGTAACCCGTGAATTGCTTGATTATGTACAGCGGTTGCTGGACGCCACCCGCTCGGATGATCGCTTTGTGGCGGGGCTGTCGCCCCGTGCGGGGCTGGGCCTGTTGCGGGCCGCGCGAGCGTGGGCGCTGATTACCGGGCGCGACTATGTGCTACCGGAAGATGTCCAGGCGGTTTGGGCCTCTGTGGCAGAACACCGGTTGAGTGTCCGGCAGGGGGGCAGTGTGGCGGCCATCAGCCAGTCCTTGCTGCAGTCCGTACCCGTGGTACGGCGCTAGGGTGGCGCGGTGAAGTTTCCCCCGGGAGTGCGTGGACTGTATGAACGGTGGTTGATGCGCCGTTTGCCCGCTGCCCGCCAGATCGTGCTGAACCAGAAACGCATTTTTATTTTTCCTACCGGTTACGGTTTCTTCTATTTGTTGGTGGCGGGGCTATTGTTTATTGGTGGCATTAATTATGAAAACAACTTGATCTTGGCACTGTCGTTTTTAATGGCGAGTTTGTTTCTGGTTGCCATCCTCCATACCTTTCGCAATCTCTCGGCCCTTGGCTTGCGCAATGGCACGGCAGAGTCCGGTTTCAGTGGCGAAGAAGGGGCGCTGGAAGTGGTGTTGTTCGCCGAGCAGCGAGCCCATTATTGTGTTTGGCTGCGCTGGCCGGGGCAGGATGCTCAGCAGGTCAGCGTGATGGCAGGGGAGGAGGAAAGCCTGTGGTTGAATTTGTTTCTGGCACGGCGGGGTAAAACAACCGCGCCACGGTTAAAAGTGGAAAGCCGGTTTCCTCTGGGTTTGTTACGCACTTGGTCCTATGTGACGCTGGACCATTATTGTCTTGCCTGGCCGCGACCGCAGGAGAGTGAAGACTGCCCGGCGGATGGCGGCAAGAATAATCAGAGAGCCTTCACTAGGGGCCAGACCGGTAACGAAGAGTTTCAGGGGCTGCGCCGTTACGTTCCCGGTGATTCCCTGCGCAAGATCGACTGGAAAGGCTATGCCCGTGGCAGAGGCCTGAATACCAAGCTGTTCGAAGAGCCTGTGGGCGGTCGACTCTGGCTGCGCTGGGACAAGCTGGAAGGCTTGGGGGATGAACAACGGCTTTCCATTTTGTGCCATTGGGTGCTTGAACTGGACCGGCAACATCAGCCCTATGGATTGCTGCTGCCGGGGCTGACATTGGCACCGGACACCGGCGATATGCACCGCTGCCACTTGCTGGATGCGCTGGCCTGTTATCCGGAGTTCTGATGGCACGCATTTACCAGGTTCCTTCCCATACCCGGCTCTGGCTAACGCTTGCAGTGACGTTCTGTGCGTTACCCCAGCTAGTCAAAGGCCCACTTTGGCAGAGCGGTTTGTTTGCGCTGGTGGTGGTGATTCGCGCACTGGTGAATCGGCAACGGATGGCACTGCCCGGTCGTATTATTCGCAGCCTGTTGTTGATGGGAGCGGTGGCGCTCACCTTTTATAGCTTTGGCCGCCTTTACGGACCGGAAGCGGGGGTTGCCTTGCTGGTGTCGTTGTTCGGGCTCAAATACCTAGAGGTAGTGAGCCAGCGCGATGCCTATGTGTTGCTGGTGTTGGGTTTCTTTGTCTGCGCCACGTCGTTGCTCTTTTCGCAAAGCCCACTGATGTTTCTCTACGTACTGTTGTGCATGGTGCTGCTCACCGCGTGCTTGGCGGGGATTAATCACAGCGATACCCGTGCCAGTGGGCTACAGCATCTTAAACGTGCCGGGGTGATTATGGCCCAGGCGATACCGTTGATGCTGATTCTGTTTGTGCTGGTGCCCAGGGTGGCCCCATTGTGGAATATGCAGGTGGGCAACGGTAAAGCCCGCACCGGGATGACAGACAGCATGGCGCCGGGGCAGATTAGTGAACTATCAGAATCGTCTGCCCTGGCGTTCCGGGTGGCCTTTGAGGGCGAGATGCCGCCCCCGGCGCAACGCTACTGGCGGGGGCTCACGCTGAGCTATTTTGATGGCCGCGCCTGGCAGCAGGCTATTCCCAAAGGCATGGACAAAGAGAGCTACCTGTATCGTGGCGGCGGGAATAAGCCGGACTGGATGACGGCGCTTACCGCTGGACGTAGCGACGGCAATAGTTACGCCTACCAAGTGATTGTCGAGCCCACCCAGCGCCGTTGGCTGTTTGCCATGCCGGTCCCTTTCGTGAGTGACGAGGGGGTTAGTTTGGCCCGGGATATGCGACTGGTGTCAAATAGCCCGGTCAGTCAGCGACAGCGCTACCGGGTGGTCAGTGTGCCAGCGGCGACCCGTCGGCTGCCATTGGCGCCCCAGGAAGAAGCGTTGATGCTGTCGATTCCGGATGACAGCGGTCGCCGGGCTCGAGGGCTGGCTCAACGGTGGCGTCTGGATAGCGACTCAGATACGGCAGTGGTGCAGCAGGCTCTTGCCTACTTTCGTCAGCAACCTTTCCACTACACCCTGCGGCCGCCAAAACTGGTGGCCGATCCCATCGACGATTTCTTGTTCCGTTCGCGCAAGGGCTTCTGTGAGCACTATGCTTCCAGCTTTACTTTCCTTATGCGGGCTGCGGGCATTCCTGCTCGGGTGGTGGTGGGCTACCAAGGCGGGGAACAGAATAGCCTGGGGTCTCACTTACTGGTTCGCCAGTACGATGCCCATGCCTGGAGCGAGGTCTGGCTGGAGGAGCAAGGATGGGTGCGGGTAGACCCAACCGGAGCGGTGGCGCCGGAGCGGGTGGAGCGCGGGTTGAGGGCGGCTCTTGAAGATGAGCAATCCGGGGCGGGGCTGAGCGGGATTGAATTGGATGCTTTTGCTGGCAGTGGTTTGTTGGGGGCCATGCGTGAGTGGGCAGATTATGTGGATTTTCGCTGGCAGACCTGGGTGCTTGGCTATGACAGCCAGTTACAACTGTCTGTACTCGGCAAGTTGCTTGGGCAGGTCACGCCCCTACGGTTGGCCGTAACGTTGATGGTGTCTATTGCGTTGTTGCTGGGGGTGTATGGCCTGTATCTGTTTTGGCGTACTCCGACGCATCGTCAATCTTCAATGGAAAAGGAATTCTGGCATCTATATCAACATGTTCAGGGGCGAGGGTTGAGGTTGTCACCTGGGTTAACCCCTTCATTGTTGGCTGAATCCATTGCGGAACGCTGGCCTCGGGCCGCCGGTCCGGCGCATGACTGGGCCCGTTACTACCAACGTTCGCTGTACGATCCGCAGCAAAAACCCGGCAAACAGCAAATGCGCCATTTGCGTGGCCTGCGAAATCGGTTATGTAAATTATTGATCTAGTGTGCTGGCCGGAGGCGGTGGTGTTCGTTTCACGGTTACTTCGGAGTGTGCAGGAAACGAAAAATGCGCACGGTAAATTACAAGAAAACGCTGGAACGGACAGAGTGCCCCCCCCCCCCTTGAATTCAATTGTTCCGGGATGAATTGGCACCGCTTGAGAGCGGGGTTGGATCATGGGTTCATGGAACGGATCAACTCATCTGCGTGAGCCAGGAAAGCTGGGATTGCGGCTTGGAGGCGAGCTTGCAGCGGCTTGGAGTATTACATTCAGGCGCTGCTTTTTTTGCGATCAAACGCAGGAAACAGAAAGCCCAAGGCCTGACACACCTCACGCCTTGGGCTTTCTTACATATATACTTTAAGCTTATCGCGGATCACTTTCTGGATGGCTTTTACCTCCATCGGAGAGCGATGAGCCAGCTTTGACGGTTGAATGCGGTGGAGGTGCAAGCAGGGGGAGTCCTTCCGAAATGCCCGTAAATCGCCTTTAGTAATTACCGGGAGGAATGGAATCTCGTTAGTTCCTTTTTTTATCAGTGCCCACAGGCCAACTTTCAACGGCACAGGCCTGATAACACGTTTGCCGTACTTCAGTAGCCGCAGGGTCAGAAATAACCCCTCTTTGCCAAATAAATCCCCCGGTACAATGTACATCCCACTGGCATGCACACTATGGTCGCTAATGCCGTTGAAGGTGTCATGGTATGCGTAGGGGTCGGGCAAAATAATCATCGAACGATCATCGCCATCCGGCAGCGAGATCTCGTAGTTGGTGTAAAGCTGCTGTACCGGCGCACTGTAAACACACAGCGTGTCCTGGAACTGTTTGATAAAATTGACCGCCCGCTTATGGTTGTCAAACTGGTTCAGTTTCCAGATTAGATGCTCAGGAATCCCCAAATCATTCAGCATAAATCACTATCTAACGTAGTTATTAATTATTGGTTATACCAACAGAATATAGCATAGGTTTTGTTTGTTACACGTATTAGCGTGTGACAAAAAGCGGCAGCCTGACGGCGGTCACGGCGAAACGAGGGCGGATGTAACGAATGGCGAGAGTTTTTCCGGTAGACAACGCGATTGAGCCGCTTTTAAAAGCGTTAAAAACGGACACTCGCGCCATTCTTGAAGCGCCACCAGGTGCCGGGAAGTCCACCCGTGTGCCGCTGGCGTTACTGGACAGCGAGTGGGGAGCCAACGGCAAAATCCTGATGCTGGAGCCGCGTCGAGTGGCTGCACGCTCAGTGGCCACCTTTATGGCCTCTCAACGGGGTGAACCCGTGGGGCGATCCGTCGGCTATCGCACCCGTACTGACACCCAGGTAAGTGCACATACCCGCCTGGAAGTGGTCACTGAAGGCGTACTCACGCGCATGTTACTCAATGACCCGGAACTGCCCGGTGTCAGCCTGGTCATCTTTGATGAATTCCATGAGCGGTCACTGAATGCGGATCTTGGTCTGGCGCTGATGTTGGAGACCTGTGAGGTATTCCGTGCGGACTTGGGCTTGCTGGTGATGTCTGCCACTTTGGACTGCGGGCCGCTGCAAAATTTGCTTGGAGCGTCGGTGATACGCAGCGAAGGGCAAAGCTACCCGGTAACGGTGTCCTATGTGCCTGGTTCTGCCCGCCAGGATTGGCGGGATCATTGTGCCGAGCAAGTCATGGCGCTGGTTGGCACCGCTGGCGTGATGCTGGTCTTTCTGCCGGGTCAGGGGGAGATGCGCAGGGTTGCCAACCAGTTACACCAGTGCGGCTGTACTACGCCAATCACGTCACTCCACGGAGGCCTGTCGTTGGATAGGCAACAGCAGGTGTTGGCGCTTGCGGCCACGGAACCGCGGTTAATTGTGCTGACCACCAATGTGGCGGAAACCAGCCTGACCATTGAGGGGGTGACCCATGTGATTGACAGCGGGTTTGCCCGTGAGCCGGTTTATGATCCGGCAAGGCACCGCAGTCGGCTGGTGACCCGCCGCATCAGTGAGGCCAATGCCCGTCAGCGCAGTGGTCGGGCCGGGCGTTTGGGGCCTGGCCACAGTGTGCGTTTGTGGGGGGAGGCGGAGGTGTTGGCACGTTATCAGTTGCCAGAAATTCAGCGCGTGGGTCTCGATCGTCTGGTGCTGGATTTGGCTCGCTGGGGTTGTCGTGAACCGCAACAAATGCCATGGCTGGATGTGCCGCCTCAGGCGGCCTGGGACAGTGCGGTGCAGCGCCTGCAAAGCGCGGGTGCTTTGGACGAAAATGGCTCGCTGACCTCACGAGGAGAGGCCATCGCGCAGCTGCCGGTGGACCCGTCACTGGCATCACTATTGATTGTTGCAGGCGAAGCCGGATTGGCGGAGTCCGCGGCTCGGCTGGTTGCGCTGCTGTCCGAGCGGGATATTCTCCCTGGCGAGGGAGTGGATTTGCGGCGACGGCTGGACGCTCTGGAAAATCAGCCTCAGCGTTTTGGGGCAGTACTGGCCGAGGCGCGGCGCCTGAAAACCAATAACGGCCACCCCCAGCAGCGCTGGCGTGATGCGATGGGGACGTTGTTGGCCTCGGTGTATCCGTTACAGATCAGTCGCCGGCGTAGCGGTGGTCGAGGACGTTATCAAATGGCCGATGGCCCCGGCCTTTTTCTACACGACAGTGACAGTTTGCAGGGCACGGAATGGCTGCTGGTGATGGATACCGATGGTCAACCTAAAGACGCGCGTATTCGCCTTGCCTGGCCACTGACAGAAGCCGAAGTCGAGGCTGCCCTGGAAGAGCATGGGGTGTGGCGAGAACAGGTCGGCTGGGATGCAAAGAAGCAGCGTGTGAGCGGTCGCCGTGAGCGGATGCTGGGTAATCTGGTGCTGCAAAGTCAGACGTTGGCGTCGCTGGATAGCCAGCAACGGATAACCGGGCTGTTAGCCGGTATTCGTCAGCTGGGGCTGGCTGTGCTGCCTTGGGACGAGTCCTGGCGGCAATGGCAGGCACGGGTTGTTCGTTTGGCCTGCGTGCAGCCCGATGGGCAATGGCCGGATGTGAGTGAGGCCGGATTGTTGTCTGATTTGGAACAGTGGTTAGCGCCGTATCTAGCAGGAATGCGCAGTGCGGCAGACCTGAAAAAACTGCCGCTGGGCGCGGCACTGTCAAGCCTTTTAACTCTGGAGCAGCAGCGCCAACTGAAACAGGACATGCCGGAGAGTGTGCTGATTCCCACCGGGCGCAGTGTGCGGCTGGATTATACCGGCGAGCAGGTGGTGCTGGCCGCTAAACTGCAGGAACTGTTTGGCTTGAAAACGCTACCGGCACTGGCTGGTGGCGCCCTGTCGATTACGGTGCACCTGCTTACGCCGGCGGGCCGCCCGGCGGCCATTACCGATAATCTGGCGCGGTTCTGGACCGAAAACTATGCAGCGGTGCGCAAGGATCTGCGCGGGCGTTACCCCAAACACCCGTGGCCTGAGAATCCGCTGGATGCCCAGGCCACCGGTCTTACCAAACGACGGCTGGGACAATAGCGGCTCTGACTTTGCGTAGGGTGTCGGCTTACGGCCATGGCCTTGTTGGGTTACGAAATCTCTGGTGTCACCATTGATAAGTAGACACAAAAAAGCCCGGCTTCGCAGTCGGGCTTATTTGTGTTCCGTGAAACGGTTAGTCAGTCGTCGTTATACGGACTGGGCAACCGGGATCTTCACGGTGTCTGCCACTTCCTGGTATTCGGCCATTTGGTCGAAGTTAAGGTAGCGGTAGATCTCGGAGGACATGGAGTCGATGGTGTTCGCATACTCCATGTACTCTTCCTTGCTGGGCAGCTTGCCGAGGATAGACGCCACAGACGCCAGCTCAGCGGATGCCAGGTACACATCTGCACCCTGACCCAGACGGTTCGGGAAATTACGGGTGGAGGTGGATACCGCAGTGGACTTCGGCGCGATGCGAGCCTGGTTACCCATACAGAGGGAGCAGCCCGGCATCTCGGTGCGGGCACCGGCGCTACCGAAGATGTTGTAGTAGCCTTCTTCGGTAAGCTGGTGCTGATCCATCTTGGTTGGCGGAGCGATCCACAGACGGGTCGGCATGGTGCCGCTTTCCACTTTCTGCAGCAGCTTACCGGCGGCGCGGAAATGACCGATGTTGGTCATGCAAGAACCGATGAAGACCTCATCGATTTTGGCACCCGCGACTTCAGACAGAGTTTTAGCATCGTCTGGGTCGTTCGGGCAGCACAGTACCGGCTCGCTGATCTGGTCCATGTCGATTTCGATGACGGTGTGGTACTCGGCATCGGCATCGGCACGCATTAGGCTCGGGTTTGCCAGCCACTCTTCCATGCCCTGAATACGGCGTTCGATGGTGCGTGCATCGCCGTAGCCATTGGCGATCATCCACTTGAGCATGGTGATGTTGGACTTCAAGTACTCGGTCACGCTGTCTTCGGACAGAGTGATGGTACAGCCAGCAGCGGAACGCTCGGCGGACGCATCAGACAGTTCGAACGCTTGTTCAACGGTCAGATCATCCAAGCCTTCAATTTCCAGTACGCGACCGGAGAAGACGTTAACTTTACCTGCTTTTGCAACGGTTAAGTGGCCATCTTTGATCGCCTGCATTGGAATGGCGTGTACCAGGTCACGCAGGGTGATGCCGGGCTGGCGTTTACCCTTGAAGCGAACCAGCACCGACTCCGGCATGTCCAGCGGCATAACGCCAGTGGCCGCGGCGAACGCAACCAGGCCGGACCCGGCCGGGAACGAGATACCCATGGGGAAACGAGTGTGGGAGTCACCACCGGTACCCACGGTATCCGGCAGTAGCATGCGGTTCAGCCAGGAGTGGATGATGCCGTCGCCCGGACGCAAGGAAACACCGCCACGGTTCATGATGAAGTCAGGCAGGGTGTGCTGCGTTTCCACGTCAACCGGCTTGGGGTAAGCGGCGGTGTGGCAGAAAGATTGCATTACCAGGTCGGCCTGGAAGCCCAGGCAAGCCAGATCTTTCAGCTCGTCACGGGTCATTGGGCCAGTGGTATCCTGGGAGCCAACGGTGGTCATCTTCGGCTCGCAGTACATACCGGGGCGAACACCGTCCATGCCGCAAGCTTTGCCGACCATTTTTTGAGCCAGAGTGAAGCCCTTGTCGGAATCGCCAGGCTGTTCCGGCTTACGGAACAACTCGGAAGGTGCCAGGCCGAGGGCTTCGCGCGCCTTCGTGGTCAGGCCGCGACCGATGATCAGGTTGATACGGCCGCCGGCGCGTACTTCGTCCAGCAGGACCTGTGAACGCAGATCGAATTCAGCGATGACTTCGCCGTCTTTTTCTACCTTGCCTTCGAAGGGGTAAACGTCGATTACGTCACCGGTATTCATTTTTTCCACATCGCACTCGAAGGGCAGGGCGCCGGAATCTTCCATGGTGTTGAAGAAGATCGGAGCGATTTTGCCGCCGATGCAGACGCCGCCAGCGCGCTTGTTCGGTACAAACGGGATGTCATCACCAAAGTGCCACAGCACAGAGTTGGTCGCGGACTTGCGGGAAGAACCGGTGCCCACAACGTCGCCCACGTAGGCAACCGGATAGCCTTTTTTCTTCAGCTCGTCCATTTGGGTCAGCGGGCCGATTTCGCCGTCTTTTTCCGGAGTGATGCCTTCGCGGGCATTTTTTAACATGGCGTTGCCGTGCAGAGGAATATCCGGGCGGCTCCATGCGTCCTGTGCGGGGGACAGGTCGTCAGTGTTGGTTTCACCGGTAACCTTGAATACAGACAAGGTCATTTTTTCGGGCAGGTCGGCACGCTTGGTGAACCATTCGCCTTCTGCCCAAGACTCAATTATTTCCTTGGCCTTGGCATTGCCGGCTTTCATTTTATCTTCCACATCGTGGAACGCATCGAAAACCAACAGGGTGTGCTTGAGTTGCTCGGCGGCTTCATCAACCAGCTCGGCATCGTCCAGTGCTTCGATCAGCGGGGCAACGTTGTAGCCACCCTGCATGGTGCCCAGCAGCTGCACGGCACGCTTCTTATCAATAAGAGGGGAGCTGGCTTTACCTTTCACAATCGCGGTTAGGAAAGCGGCCTTGACATAGGCGGCCTGATCCACACCCGGCGGAACGCGGTTTACGAACAGGTCCTGGATAAACTCTTCTTCGCCAGCCGGCGGGTTTTTCAGCAGTTCTACCAGGTCGGCAACCTGCTGTTCGGTAAGCGGCTTCGGCGGTACACCTTCAGCGGCGCGCTCTTCTACATGTTTGCGATAGGCTTCTAGCACAGCGTTTCCCTCATCGTCGTCTTTGCTAATTTCTTTTGGAAATCAGTCTTTTAGGGTGTAACTGGGGGTTGGAATTGCGCGCGGAGTATAGCGGAACAGGCATCAATTGTTAAGCCAAACCCTGATTGCAGCCATTCATGACGTGAATACTCATAATCACTGAAAGCATGGGGTTGTGATTATCGGCGGCAGTATTAATAGGGTGAGTCGGTATCGGGCGGTGGTCGACGGAAGCGCTTGTAACTCCACAGGTACTGGCTGGGGTATTCGTCTATCAGATTTTCGATGGAACGATTCATTGCCTTGAGAGCGGTATCAAGGTCGTCATCGGCCACCGCGGTGTCGGCCGGGCGGATGCGGATTTCGTAGCCTTGTGTGCCAGGCAAGCGGCGCGCCCAAGCCATAAAGGTGACTGCTCCGGTCTGGCGAACCAACTTGCATGCCAAGGTGCCGGTATAGGCCGGGTGTCCATAAAACGGGGCGTGACGACCACTGCGGCGGTCGGGAACTTGATCGGGGAGGATGGCAGTCAGGGCGCCTTTTTTCATGGCCCGCACCAAGCCCGCAACGCCACGGGCCGTGGTGGGGTACATGGTTGATCCAAAATGCTCACGGCCACTGCGGACAAGACTATCCACTTCCGGCAGGCCGGAAGGGGCAAACATGGCGTGCAGGCCAAATTCGGTGGCGAGCCAAAAATTCAGTACTTCCCAGCAGCCCAAGTGTGGCGCCAGGATCATGATGGGCTTGCCGTCTTGTACCGCTTGTCGCAGCGGGGCATCGCCCTGCACAGACACCACCCGTGATAGGCCCTGGGCGGGATGCCGCCAGAGCAGGGCGATTTCGAAGGTGTTCTTGGCGCTTTCCACTAAAGACTCGCGGGCGAGCCGGGTGTGTTCTGCATTGGAGAGAGTTGGGTAGCAGTGCGCCAAATTGGTCTTGCTGACTTTGAATGCCTGAGTGGGCAACCAGGCAAGCAAAGTACCGACGGCGGTGGCGATAGCCCGATTGATGGAAAAGGGCAGGCTCCCCAGCAATCGCAATGCGATGATAGCTGCCTGTCCTTTTGCCCGCTGTACCCGTGGATGTGTTTTTCTGCCCATGGCGCGACAGTATACGGGCGCGGCGGCCAAGCACCAGCGGTGCGGATGAGATTACGCACAAAAACGCTATAATGCCGGCGCCTGTCTGCGGATGGGTTACCCTGAGCCAGCGAGATTCCCATGCACGACATTTCCCATATCCGCAATTTTCTTTCCTGTGCCACACCGCCGGCTTGGATCGACTGGGCATTACAACACCCGGACATCCTGTTGATTGACCATGCCCATTGCGAAAAGAAAGCAGCCAGCACAGCGATTAATTTGATGTTCCGCTATGTGGATCGCCCTGAACTACTGGATAAGCTGAGCCAACTGGCCCGCGAGGAATTGCTGCACTTCGAACAGGTGGTGCAGCTGATGCGGGCGCGTGGAGTGCAGTACGATCATATGACGCCAGCGCGTTATGCCAAGGGGTTACGCCAGCATATACGTACGTCTGAACCCGGGCGGCTGGTGGATACCATGATTGTGGGTTCGTTAATTGAGGCGCGCAGTTGTGAGCGCTTTGCCGCGCTGGCACCGCATGTGGACGAGGAGCTGGGACGATACTACCGGTACCTGTTGAAAAGTGAGTCGCGGCACTTCGAAGATTACCTGAAGCTGGCTGAGCAATACGCCGACGCGCCGATCGAACAGCGAGTGGCGTTTTTCAAAGGGGTGGAACGGGAGCTGGTGGAGTCGCCGGATTTCGAATTCCGGTTTCATTCGGGAGTGCCTAGGGCCGTTGACAGCTAAAATTTGCGATTTTGCTGTGATCATTTTGAAATGTAAGAGGCCGTGTCCAAAGAGTGGGTACGGCCTCTCGCGTTTCATCTTACAACAAGCTGTTTCACGCAGCGGTTAACGCTCAACTAATCTCAAAGCTTTCCAGTGTTAGCCCAGTTTTACTGTCCGCCACAATCTGCCAGCCAAGCTCACCCCAGTCCCCCAATACCCAGCGCTTGCCGGTCCCCTCAGGCAGGGTGACGTCGTGCACGTTCGGGCGGTGAGTATGGCCGTGGATCAGGTGTTGAACGCCGGCCTCCTGCATCTCCCGAACCACTTCTTCAGGGGTGACATCCATGATGTTTTCCGCCTTGTTGGCGTTGTTGCCCTGGCTTTGCATGCGCATGCCTTGGGCGATCATGCGCCGTTCTTCCAGCGGTTTGGCAAGCATTCCCTGTTGCCACTGGGGGTTGCGTGCCATGGTGCGGAACTGCTGATAGGCGTTGTCCAGGGTGCACAGGCTGTCGCCGTGCATGAGAATGGCGGCGGTGCCGTAGAGATCCACTACGGTGCCTTCATCCAGCAGGGCGCCGCCGCAGGCAGCGGCGAAATCGTTGCCGAGCATGAAGTCCCGGTTGCCGTGCATAAAGTAGAGCTTGCTGCCGCTGTCGGAAAATTGGCTAAAGGCGGCGATGGCGTCGAGATTGAACGCAGTATCGTCATCGTCGCCGATCCATGCCTCGAACAGGTCGCCCAGAACATAGAGTGCATCGGCTTTACCGGCGTGTTGCGTGAGCAGGTTTTTCAGGCCTTGCAGATGCTCGGGGCGGGCTGGATCAAGATGCAAATCAGAGATGAAAAGGGTGTAACTCATGACTATTGAGTATCCTTCTCTTCGCTTGTCGGCTGTTCCTTGTCGGCGGCCCTGCTGTCGCCATCAAGGCGGTAGGCCTTGGTGATCAAAATAGGTACTTCCGGAACGTCTCGGGCCATCATGCCGTTAAGGCGCTGGCTGGTGGTACGTTCCCGGGCGATATTGTCGACCACATTCATGCCTTCGGTGACTGCACCAAAAACCGCATAGCCCCAGCCTCGGCTGTTTTTGCCGGTGAAATCCAGGCTGCGATTATCGACCAGATTCACGAAAAACTGGGCAGTGGCGGAGTGTGGGTTGCCAGTGCGGGCCATGGCCAAGGTGCCGCGCTTGTTCTTGAGGCCGTTGTCGGCCTCATTCTGAATAGGCGCGCGCGTGGCCTTGCGCTGGCTGCTCTGGTCAAAGCCGCCACCCTGAATCATGAACCCGCGGATAACGCGGTGAAATTGGGTGCCGTCGTAGAAGCCACTATCGACATACTGAAGAAAGTTGGCGACGCTTTTTGGGGCTTTGTCTTCGTACAGTTCAATGGTCACCGGGCCGGCGGTAGTATCTAGACGGACCACTGGATTAGCCAGCAACAGACCAGGAAGCAGGGCGAACAGGGCAGCGGCAAGGCGCATGGCTATTAGTCCTCGATCAGCTCGGCGGATTCGATCAGTACCGGTTCTAACGGTACATCCTGATGGCCGCCTTTACTGCCGGTGGCAACGTTGCGAATTTTTTCCACCACATCCATGCCATCGGAGACGGCGCCGAATACGGCATAACCCCAGCCATCCTGGCTGCGTTCCTTATCTAAAAAATGATTGTCTGCCACGTTAATGAAGAACTGCGCGGATGCGGAGTGCGGATCCGGTGTACGGGCCATGGCAATGGTACCGGCTTTGTTGGACAGACCGTTGCCCGCTTCATTCTTAATCGAAGCGCGAGTCGGTTTTTGCTGCATGTCTTCGCTGAAGCCGCCGCCCTGGATCATGAAGTTGCTGATAACGCGGTGGAAGATGGTGCCATCAAAATGGCCTTCTTTAACGTATTGTACGAAATTTTCAGTGGTTCCCGGCGCGTTCTCTGCGTCCAGCTGCAGGGTGATTTTGCCGTAAGTTGTTGTCAGCAACACTTTCATTGATGTTTCTCCGCAGGAGTGGGACCGTCCGTTAACGCCTATTTTGCGTGCAGGAGGATCCTGAGTCTTTGACTGTTGGGGGGGCTACAGTACACTAGCGCACCTTCATTTTCACCGTACCCATTTACCGTATCTCTATCCGGACTGGCCCAGGCAATGAGCGAAACGAAAGCGCCAAGCAATTTTATCAGACAGATCATCGACCGTGACCTTGCAGAAGGTAAAAATGACGGTCAAGTAGCGACCCGTTTTCCGCCGGAGCCCAATGGTTACCTGCATATCGGCCATGCAAAATCTATCTGCCTTAACTTCGGTATCGCGGAAAGCTATGGCGGCAGCTGTAATCTGCGCTTTGACGATACCAACCCGGAGAAAGAAGAGGACGAGTACATCCAGTCCATCAAGCAGGATGTGCAGTGGCTGGGTTATCAGTGGAGCGGCCAAGAACGTTTTGCCAGTAACTACTTCGATCAGCTTTATGATCTGGCGGTGGGCCTGATCCAAAAAGGGCTGGCTTATGTCGATAGCTTGAGCCCGTCAGAGATTGCTGAATACAGGGGTAATTTTACTACTCCGGGCAAGCCCAGCCCCTATCGTGAGCGATTGGTGGAGGAGAATTTGGCGCTGTTCGAGCAGATGCGCGACAACAAATTAGACGAGGGTGAGGCGGTGCTGCGCGCAAAAATCGATATGCAGAGCCCGAATATCAGCCTGCGTGACCCGATTCTCTATCGTATCCGCAAAAAGACTCACCACCAGACCGGTGACAAGTGGGTGATCTATCCCATGTATGATTTTACGCACCCGTTGTCTGATGCTATCGAAGGCATTACACACAGTTTGTGCACTCTGGAATTTGAAGATCACCGCCCCTTTTATGACTGGGTGGTAGAAAACACGTCAGTGACGGCCGCTCCCCGGCAATACGAATTTGCCCGCCTGAACCTGAATTACACGCTAACCAGCAAGCGTAAACTCAAGCAATTGGTGGATGAAGGGCATGTAAACGGTTGGAATGATCCGCGCATGCCGACTATCTCTGGGCTACGCCGCCGGGGCTATACGCCTACCTCCATTCGTACTTTCTGTGAATCTGTGGGCGTTAGTCGCGCGGATTCTGTGGTCGATATGGCCATGCTTGAAGCGGCAATTCGAGACGATCTTAATCAGCACGCCCCCCGAGCCATGTGTGTAATGAACCCGCTAAAAGTGGTAATCGAGAATTGGGAGGCAGGTAAGGAGGAAGTTCTGGTGGCTCCGGTTCATCCACAGAATGAGGCCAGAGGCACCCGAGAGGTGCCCATGACACGCGTGGTGTACATTGATCGCGAAGACTTCAGAGAGGAGGCCAATAAAAAATTCAAACGGTTGGTGTTGGGTGATCGGGTGCGTTTGCGTTATGGCTATGTAGTTCGAGCCACGGATGTGGTGCGTGACGATCAGGGTGAAATCGTGGAGGTGCGTTGCACCTATGACCCCGACACTTTGGGTAAAAACCCGGAGAATGCAGAGGGGCAGGGTAAAATGCGTGGCGTCATTCACTGGGTGAGTGCGGATAAAGCGTTGCCTTGCGAAGTGCGTTTATATGATCGCCTATTCAGTGTCGCCAACCCCAACAAGGCATTAGAAGAAGGGCAGACTTTTCTGTCACACATCAACCCAGACTCTCTGACCGTTCTGGAGGGTTGCTTGGTAGAACCGGGGCTTCGTGGTGCCTTGGCTGAGACTCGTTATCAATTTGAACGGGAAGGGTATTTTTGTGTGGATCAGGACAGTACCGAGAACCGGTTGGTGTTCAACCAGACGGTGGGTCTGCGCGAATCTTGGCCTAAGGAAGCCTGAGCTCAGGTGAGGGGCTGCTTTAGACAAAACCGTACCTGAATAGGGTGCGGTTTTTTATGTCCGCTCCCGAACAGGATAAATTTCATGCAATAAAAGTGTGAGAGTGTTGGCTAGGCGGGGGGGGGAAGAAAAGAGAATGCAGAAGAGAGAAGGGGGGGGCGCTGCCGGCCCCCCGTTGCGCTTAGCCGAAGGCTTTCTCGCCGGATTGCAGGGTCTGGAAAATCAGTGTGTTGATGGTCATGGGCCCAACACCGCCGGGGACGGGAGTGTAGGCGGCTACGCGATCAACCAGTGGTGCCAGCTCGATGTCTCCGCACCGTTCCGGGTGGAAGCCGGCGTCCACGACTACGGCTCCATCTTTTATCCAGTCTGCTTTGATGAATTCTGGTTTACCTACTGCGCCCACCACGATGTCCGCTTGCTTGACCAGCTCGGGCAGGTTTTGAGTACGACTGTGGCAAATAGTGACTGTAGCATTAGCTTCTAGCATCATCATGGCCATGGGCTTACCCAAAATGGCACTGCGGCCCACCACCACCGCATGTTTACCTTCCAGTTCGACTTGATAGTGCTCTAGTAAGCGCATGATGCCCTTAGGCGTTGCACAGCCATAGGCTGCCTCCCCCATGCTCATGCGACCAAAGCCCAGGCAGGTCACACCGTCTACATCCTTCTCCAGACTGATAGCGTCGAAACAAGCGCGTTCATCAATCTGAGCCGGCACTGGATGTTGAAGCAGAATGCCATGCACATCCCGGTTGTTATTCAGCTCATCAATTTTGGCCAGTAACTGTGCGGTGGTGGTTTCTGCGCTCAGTTCGATGGCGACTGATTCCATTCCGACACGCTGGCAGGCGTTGCCTTTCATCTTTACATAGGTAGCAGATGCCGGGTCGGCACCCACCAGAATGGTGGCAAGAATCGGCGTGTTGCCGTTGGCCTTGGTTTTCAGGGTGTCGACACGCAGGCGCATCTCCTGTTCAAACTGCTGGGCCAAGGTTTTGCCATCAAGAATCTGGGCAGTCATGTGGGCGGTCTCTCTGAAATTGACAACAGTAGGGGGCCTGGCAAGGTGACGACGATTATCTCAGCCTGCCAAGGGGGTAGCCTGAACGGCGCGATTCTCGCATGTGCAGGCTCTGTTCGCAAAAGTTGTCTAAAATCTGAGCGTTAGGGATTTTTTGCATCAAATACCGTTGACGCTCATGGGGGTGCCGAGTATTATGCGCGCCTCGCTTTCGAGCTTAGTCACTGACGCAGCTTTAAGAGACGGGGTGTAGCGCAGCCTGGTAGCGCGCCTGCTTTGGGAGCAGGATGTCGGGGGTTCGAATCCCTCCACCCCGACCAGTTGGCTTGATGGCGGTAATCTGCAAGCGCCTGTAGCTCAACCGGATAGAGCAACGGCCTTCTAAGCCGTCGGTTGCAGGTTCGAGTCCTGCCAGGCGCGCCAGGCAGGTAGAAAGCAAACAGTTTTATGGTGATTGTAGCTCAGTTGGTAGAGCTCCGGATTGTGATTCCGGCGGTCGTGGGTTCGAGCCCCATCAGTCACCCCATATTAAAAGCCTCCGGGATCGATCCTTGGAGGCTTTTTCGTATGGGCTTCAGGTGCTGCGCTACAGGCAAGCTGTAGGCAGAGAAGCTCTCTTTGATTATAATCTGCGCCCTTCATTAGGCCGTCTTCGCGTTATTTCGGCGGCGGGCAGAGATAAAAGTCTTTTTTTAAAGAGGATGTTATGCAGGTTTCTGTTGAAACGACTTCAGGTCTTGAGCGCCGTGTGACGGTGGGTGTACCCGCGGAAAAAGTGGATGCGGCAGTAGAGGGCAAGCTGCAGGAAGCCCAGAAAACAATCCGTCTGGACGGATTCCGCCCGGGTAAAGTCCCCATGCGTGAAGTAAAGCGTCGCTTTGGCGGGGCTGTGCGTAACGAAGTGCTGGCCGATGTCATGCGCGAAGCTTTCATTGAAGCGGTTGAGCAGGAAAAACTGCAGCCCGCAGGCATGCCAGGTTTCGAAGCCACCACCAATGAAACAGGCAAGGATCTTGAGTTCGTTGCCACCTTCGATGTGTACCCGGAAGTGGAATTGGCAGCATTCGACACTATTGAGGTCACGAAGCCCAAGTCTGACGTAACCGATGCCGATGTCGATACCATGATCGAAACGCTGCGTCAGCAGCGTGCCGAGTTTGCGGATGTGGATCGGGCCAGCGAAACCGGTGATCGCGTTAATATCGATTTCAAAGGCCTGAAAGACGGTGAAGCTTTTGAAGGCGGGACCGCTGAAGGCCAGAATTTGGAGCTGGGCTCTGGTCAAATGATCCCGGGTTTTGAAGATGGCATTGTTGGCATGAAAGCCGGCGATGAGAAAGAAATTGATGTGACTTTCCCAGAAGACTACCAGTCCGAAGATCTAAAGGGTCAGTCCGTTGTGTTTCAGATCAAGGTTAACAAGGTAGAAGGCAAGGCTCGGCCGGAAGTGGACGCCGAATTCATGAAAGGCTTTGGTGTTGACGATGGTGACGAAACCAAGTTCAAGGCTGAAGTGCGCAAGAATATGGAGCGCGAGCTCAAAAATGCCATCACCAGCAAGGTGAAAGAGCAGGCCATGGACGGCTTGGTTAACCTGCACGAGTTTGACCTGCCGGGCGCGTTGGTAACCCAGGAAATTCAGCGTATGCGTCAGCAGATGATGCAGCAGTTCGGTGGCGGCCAGCAGTTCGATCCTTCCATTCTGCCTGACGATTTGTTCAAAGAGCAGGCTGAGCGTTCCGTGCGGTTGGGTCTGGTTGTTCGCTCGATTATCGACAAAAACGAAATCAAGGCCGATGCTGATAAGGTAAAAGCTCGGGTGGAAGAGATTGCCGAACAGTACGAAAAACCGGAAGAAGTGGTGAGCTGGGTTTACAGCAATCCGCAGCAACTGCAGCAAATTGAAGGCGCGGTTCTGGAAGAGCAGGTTGTTGATCTGGTGCTGGAAGGCGCTAAAGTTGAAGAAAAAGTCATGGCCTACCAAGATGCGGTGAAGCCGCGTGAGCAAGCGGAAGATTGATTTAAAATCTTCGGTTTGACCATTCAAAATGGGGCCTTCGGGTCCCATTTTGCGTTATTTATGCGCAATTTGCGCAAGAATTGTGCACTTGAACCCCTCTGCCACCCACTTTTATAGACGCCCCTCTGGTGTCGTCATAAGATGCTTGAAGACCTATTTGTTTTAATTGTCTTGTATTCCGGCCTTTCGGCCCCCAAGACAGTCTAGGGCACATGCCAGGTGTTGACTGCCGGCATTAATAAACAGTTGAGAACGTCCACGGATGATCAACGAGAAGGAAAGCGCTACATGATCGACTTGAGCCGTATTAATTCGCTTACTCCGGAAATGAGCCAGCTCATCAAAGACCCGACCAATCTGGGTTTGGTGCCGGTGGTAATCGAGCAGACCGCCCGTGGGGAACGTTCTTTCGATATCTACTCCCGCCTTCTGAAAGAACGGGTGATCTTCATGATCGGCCAAGTGGAAGACCACATGGCTAACCTGATTGTGGCACAGATGTTATTTCTGGAATCCGAGAACCCTGACAAAGATATTCATCTGTACATCAACAGCCCGGGCGGCTCGGTGACGGCGGGCATGTCCATCTATGACACCATGCAGTTCATCAAGCCGGATGTGTCTACCATGTGTGTTGGCCAGGCGGCCAGTATGGGGGCCTTTTTGCTTACTGCAGGTGCCGCTGGCAAGCGTTTTGCGCTGCCCAATGCGCGGGTGATGATTCATCAGCCGCTGGGAGGCTTTCAGGGGCAGGCGTCGGATATAGAAATTCACGCCAAGGAAATCCTTAAGATCAAAGGCCAGCTCAACAGCTTGCTGGCTCATCACACCGGCCAGCCGATTGAGCAGCTGGAAAAAGACACTGACCGTGACAATTTCATGAGTGCCGATGAAGCGAAGGAATACGGCATCATTGACGCGGTGTTGAGCCAGCGTCCTGTTTAATAAACAGGGCTTGTTCGTACAAAAAGTGTCCTAACGGAACAGCAGAGCAGCTCGGCGGGCTTGAAAAACCCTGGGCGACCCTGCATCTTCAAAGCAAATACACAGGTTTAGAGGCAATTCGATGACCGATTCCACTGGCAAGGGCGACGACGGCAAACTGCTGTATTGCTCATTCTGCGGCAAAAGCCAGCATGAGGTCCGCAAATTGATTGCGGGGCCCTCGGTCTTTATCTGCGATGAATGCGTGGATCTGTGTAACGACATTATCCGCGAGGAAGTGCAGGAAGACACCAGCGATAATGGTGGCGAACGCCTGCCTAAGCCCAACGAAATAAAAGACACCCTTGACGAATACGTGATTGGCCAAGAGCGCGCCAAGAAGGTGCTTGCCGTGGCGGTATATAACCACTACAAGCGTTTGCGCAGTGGTGGTAAAGGTCGTGACGAAGTTGAGCTTGGAAAGAGTAATATTTTGCTTATCGGCCCTACCGGTAGCGGTAAGACACTGCTGGCTGAAACATTGGCGCGTTTACTGAATGTACCGTTCACCATTGCCGATGCCACCACCCTCACTGAAGCCGGGTATGTCGGCGAGGATGTGGAAAATATTATCCAGAAACTGCTGCAGAAATGTGACTACGACGTGGACAAAGCCCAGCGTGGCATTGTTTATATTGATGAAATCGACAAGATTTCCCGCAAGTCGGATAACCCGTCAATCACCCGTGATGTGAGCGGGGAGGGTGTGCAGCAGGCATTGCTCAAGCTGATCGAAGGTACTGTCGCTTCGGTACCACCCCAGGGGGGCCGCAAGCATCCGCAACAGGAATTCTTGCAGGTCGATACCTCCAATATGCTATTCATCTGTGGCGGGGCCTTCGCCGGTTTGGATAAGGTGATTCGCGAGCGTTCTGAAAAGGGGGGGATTGGTTTCTCAGCCGAGGTTAAGAGCAAGGACAACACCCGCAACTTGGGTGAGCTGCTGGTGGATGTAGAGCCGGAAGATCTAGTCAAGTACGGCCTGATTCCCGAATTTATTGGTCGACTACCGGTCATTGCCACCTTGGAAGAACTCAGTGAAGAAGCTCTGATCCAGATCCTTACCGAGCCGCGTAATGCATTAACCAAGCAGTATGCTCGCCTGTTCGAAATGGAAGGCGTAGAACTGGACTTCCGAGAGGACGCGTTACGGGCGATCGCCAACAAGGCGATGATTAGGAAGACCGGTGCACGGGGTCTGCGTTCCATTCTGGAGGGTGTGCTGCTCGATACCATGTACCAAGTGCCGTCCATGGAGAGTGTGGCCAAGGTAGTTATTGATAGCCCCACCATCAAAGGTGAATCCGAACCGTTGTTAATTTACGAAAACAACGAGCAGTCTTCCAAGGTCGCGCCGGATTGAGATCTTGGCATGGCCCGGATCTGTCCTGCTGCTACCTAAGTCATAGAGGCAATACGTGCTGAAAGATATTCCGCTTTTACCGCTACGTGATGTAGTGGTGTATCCGCACATGGTAATCCCGCTGTTTGTTGGCAGGGAAAAATCTATCGCGGCTCTCGAAGCTGCAATGGCCGCTGATAAGCAGATCATGCTGGTGGCCCAGCGCAATGCTTCCGATGATGATCCGGGCGTGGATGACGTGTATCGGGTGGGCACCGTGTCCACTATTCTGCAGTTGCTGAAGCTACCCGATGGCACTGTTAAAGTGCTGGTTGAGGGGGGGCAGCGTGCGCATCTAGGTAAAGCCGAGTTTGGCGACGGAGGTGCAATTGCGGATGTCCGTGAACTTGAAGAAGATTTGCCCGACGAGAATGAGCAGGACGCCCTATCCCGGTCGTTGCAGGGGCAGTTTGAGGATTACGTCAAACTCTCCAAGAAAGTGGCCCCGGAAGTCACTGGGTCTGTTTCTTCCATCGACGAAGTCAGCCGCTTAGCCGATACCATTGCAGCACACCTGCAGTTAAAGCTTGAAGAGAAGCAGGATGTGTTAGAAATGGTAGACGTGCGTGAGCGCGTGGAACACCTGATTGCGCTGATGGAATCCGATATTGATGTGCTGAAAGTGGAAAAGCGCATTCGTGGTCGTGTTAAGAAACAGATGGAGAAGAGCCAGCGCGAGTACTATCTGAACGAACAGATGAAAGCCATTCAGAAAGAACTGGGAGATCTGGAAGACAGCGGTAACGACCTGGACGATCTGGAAAAGAAAATTGATAGTGCAGGCATGCCCAAAGAAGCCCGCGATAAGGCACAAGCTGAGCTGAACAAACTCAAGATGATGTCGCCGATGTCGGCAGAAGCCACTGTGGTGCGTGGCTATCTTGACTGGATGACCTCGGTGCCATGGAAAAAGCGCAGCCGGGTTCGTCATGATCTGAATTTCGCTAAAGAAGTATTGGACCGTGATCATTACGGCCTTGAAGATGTGAAAGACCGCGTGCTGGAGTTTCTGGCGGTGCAGAGCCGTGTTGGCAAGGTCAAAGGGCCCGTTCTGTGCTTGGTCGGTCCACCAGGTGTCGGCAAAACTTCACTGGGCCAATCCATTGCCAGTGCGACCAACCGAAAGTTCGTTCGCATGGCGTTGGGTGGCGTTCGTGACGAGGCGGAAATTCGTGGTCATCGGCGCACTTATATCGGCTCGTTGCCCGGCAAGGTAATTCAGAAACTTTCGAAAGTCGGTGTTCGTAATCCTCTGTTTTTGTTCGATGAAGTCGATAAAATGGGCATGGACAACCGGGGTGATCCGGCATCGGCATTGCTTGAGGTCTTGGACCCTGAGCAGAACGATACGTTCAGTGACCATTACCTGGAAGTGGACTACAACCTGTCCGAAACCTTGTTCATTTGTACATCCAATTCCATGAATATTCCGGCGCCCTTACTGGACCGGATGGAAGTGATTCGTCTGCCCGGATATACAGAAGAAGAAAAGGTCAATATTGCCCTCCAGTACCTGATCCCCAAGCAAATCAAAAACAATGGCTTGAAAAAAGATGAGCTGCTTTTTGATGAAGCCGTGTTACGGTACATCGTTCGTCATTACAGCCGTGAGGCGGGCGTTCGCGGGCTTGAGCGTGAAATTAGCAAGGTTTGCCGCAAGGTGGTGAAAGAACATTTGCTCACTGGTGAAACGAAAACTGTCACCATGAGTGAAGAGCTGGTTGAGCATTATCTCGGTGTGCGTAAATTCAGCTTTGGTCGTGCCGAAGAGCAAGATCAGATCGGCCAAGTAACCGGCCTCGCATGGACCTCAGTGGGCGGTGAATTACTCACCATCGAAAGCGTTTCCACTCCGGGCAAAGGGCGAGTAATTTCTACCGGTTCACTCGGCGATGTGATGCAGGAATCTATTCAAGCAGCTTGGACCGTTGTTAAAAGCCGTGCGGGCAGCTTGGGCATTCGTCGGCGGGCATTGGATTGCAACGACCTACACATGCATATGCCGGAAGGGGCAACACCGAAAGACGGGCCCAGTGCAGGTGTGGGTATGTGTACAGCTATGGTGTCTGTGTTGACCGGTATTCCTGTGCGTGCTGATGTGGCCATGACCGGTGAAATTACCCTGCGCGGGCAGGTGCTCCCGATTGGTGGCCTTAAAGAAAAACTGTTGGCTGCCCATCGCGGTGGAATCAAGACGGTATTGATTCCGGAAGAAAATGAAAGGGACCTCAAGGAGATCCCCGACAATATCAAGGCGTCCTTGGATATTCGACCAGTAAAATGGATTGACCAGGTACTTGATGCGGCGCTGACTCATCAACCAAACCCGCTTTCCGAAGCGGAACAGGAAGAAGATTTAGCGCTGGCAGATGAGAAAAACCAGGAAGGTAACAAACGTCCTAGTACACATTGACGGATCGTCATTTTAACCTTTTTAAATTGTTGATCTGCATGGTTTTTCAGTATTTTTAACTTGGGTGAGATCGTGCTCCTCCTTTCTTGACGGCCCTGATACCCGTTGTGGTATAAAGGCGGCTTCGCATAAGGAGAGTGCATCACGCCTCGACCATAAAACCGGGAAAATAGAGAAAGGGGAACCTTGTGAATAAGTCAGAGTTGATTGATGCGATTGCCGCTAGCGCGGATATTTCCAAAGCCGACGCTGGTCGCGCTCTGGATTCTACTTTGGAAGCGATAACTGGTGCCCTGAAAAAAGGTGACAGCGTGTCTCTGGTAGGTTTTGGTACTTTTGCTGTGAAGCGTCGTGAGGCTCGCGATGGCCGTAACCCGCAAACTGGCCAGACCATCAAGATCGCCGCTGCCAACGTGCCGGGCTTCAAAGCCGGTAAAGCACTGAAAGACGCGGTGAACTAGACTGTTTGCAGGAGCGGTAGTTCAGCTGGTTAGAATACCGGCCTGTCACGCCGGGGGTCGCGGGTTCGAGTCCCGTCCGCTCCGCCAGTTTGAGAAAGCGTACTCGTAACGGGTACGCTTTTTTGCATTAAAGGGAACCAGCAGCAGCTCGCGGGTTCTGAATAACAAGATCGAATTCCAGAATATCCTTACGGAGTAATTTCATGCAGGAGTTCAGACGGTTTGTCCGCGGTCCCGTGGGCAAGGTCCTGCTTGCCGCTATCATTCTTCCTTTCGTGATTTCCGGCTTTTATGGCTATTTTGTCGGTGGAAATACTGGCGACGTTGTGGCTGAAGTAGAAGATACCAAGATCACGCGTGGCGTAGTCAATCAAAGGGTTGAGCGGGTTCGCAACATGCTTCGCGAACAAAGCCCGAACATGAATCCTGAGTTGCTGGATTCCTTTGTGCGACCGGAAATGGTGCTGGACGGCATTGTTAACGAGCAATTGATACTGTCTGCCGCTGGGAAGTCCAATATGGTATTCAGCGAAAAACAGGTTGCGGCTGATATTTATAAGGTGCCGCTATTCCAGGAAGAGGGAACGTTTTCTGAGCAGCGGTTCGATCGTGAACTGCGTGCCCGTGGCATGAATCCACAAAGCTATGTCCAAGGATTGCGCCAGGACATGATAAAGGAGCAATTCCGTGCAGGGTTTATGCAGACGGATTTTTCTCTGCCGTCAGAATTGAACGAGCAGCGCCGCCTTGGCGAACAGTCCCGCGATATTCGTTATGCGCAGCTGGATATCGATTCGCTGCGTAACCGGTTCACAGTGTCTGATGAAGAAGTCCAAACCTTTTATGATGAAAATCAGGGTGAATTTATGCGCCCTGAAGAATTCAAGGTTTCCTACGTTGAGCTGTCAGCTCAAGAGTATGCAGATCAGGTCAGCGTTACCGACGAAGAAGTGAAAGCCGAGTACGACGTTCGCAAATCCATTATGGAAGAGGCGGGTGGTGGTGATGCGCCTCGTCAGGTGTCGCATATCCTCATAGAATTGAATGATGATCGCGATCTGGAACAAGCAAAGGCCCGTGCCCGTGAAGCGGCTAAAGCCATTGCTGGTGGTGCCTCCTTTGCGGATACGGCTGCCCAGTATTCAGATGATACAGGTAGCGCCCAATCTGGTGGGGATTTGGGTGTGGTTTCCAAAGGCGCTTTGCCGGAAGAAATGGAAGCGACGATTACAGATTTGTCACCCGATACCGTATCCGCTCCGGTGGTAACTGATGCAGGTGTTCATCTGATTAAAGTGACCCAGCAAGCCACTGCTACTGAGTTGCCCACGCTGGCTAATCTGTCTGGCCAGATTCGAGTCGATTTGACTAAAGCCCGTGCAGAAGCATTGTTGAATGAGGATGTGGCGAGGTTGGAAGAATTGCTTTACGAGCATGCGGATCTTCAGAGTCCAGCCGAACAGGTGGGGACTTCCGTGAAGACCACCGATTGGATTGATCTGACAGCTGCTGAGGAGCCCTTGTCGTTGCCGCAAGTACAGCAGGCCCTGAATTCGGACCAAGTGCGTCAGCAAGGGCACAATAGTGATTTGCTCGAAATTGACGCGACGCACTACATCGCTGTGCGTATTGCTGAAGACAAACCGGCAGAGCCGATGCCACTTGAAGAGGTATCTTTTGCTATCCGGGAGCGTTTGAAAGGTGAGCGTGCCATGGATCAGGTGCAGCAACTTGTCGAAAAAGCTGAAACGTCGATCAAAGAGGGTGCTGATCTGGAATCAGTAGCAGCTCTTTTCGAGGTGGAAATCGAAGAACAGGAAGGCCTGCAACGTGGTGGTGCTGAGCCGGCCATGGAAGTCGTCAATGCTGCTTTCAGCGCGCCGCGTTTTTCAGAAGGTGAGGCATCCCCTGTTGCAGTAACGCGTTTGGGCAATGGTTCGGTGGTGGCGCATCAAGTGATTCGCGTGGCTGATGGAAATGCCGAGCCTCTGAGTGATGCCCAGCAGCAAGCGGCTTTGGTCGAGCTTGGCAATGTGGAAGGCCAGCGCAACTTCCGTCAGGTCGTTGCTCTGCTTCGCGAAGAGGGTGATGTGGAACTGCACCCGTCTCGCCTGAGTGGCAATCAGGGCGAATAACTGCTCGGAAACTCCCCCCAAAAAAGCCCACCGCCCAGGTGGGCTTTTTTGTAGGCCATCACGGATGAAAGTGAAATGGGTAGGGGCGAGCAACGCACCCGGTTACGTTGTTTGTGAAATCAAGCAACAGAATAAGGGTATATCCCGCCATCTCAGAAGCTATGTTGCCGTGGAATGGCAGTCACGAGTGTAGAGCAATGGCGGCGATTCACTATCGGCTAGCCTCACCGCCATGCGTTATGGAAGGGCTGCCCAGCATGAGCCTTTCCCGGGGTTTTGTTCATGCGGGTGCGCGGCGTACGCGAATGAGTAAATTCTTAAGGGGAGAGTCGTGGCTTGGGACGGTGGCTCAAATAATCAATAGCGGTGCTGGATAGATACTTATCGTGATGACGGAATTTGCTGCACCTCTGAGCCTAAAGTTAGAAATGCTGACCCTAAAGTTAGAAACGAAAAAGGCCGCTTTCGCGGCCTTCTTGCAACCCCTTGGTGCGAGGGGTGAATATGGTCGGAGTAGCAGGATTCGAACCTGCGACCCCTACGTCCCGAACGTAGTACTCTACCAAGCTGAGCTATACTCCGATGGCTGCGCATTCTAGCAGCCAATCTAAAAAATGCCATACTTAAATCTCGTGGCAAAGCCCGCTTGCGCAGTTTCTGGCCAATCCTGCAGGTAACGGGCAAAATGCGCCCCGCTTGCTTTTGCTATGAATACAGGACAACGATGACGCCTTTTCACCACCCTTGGGGCGAGCTTTGCTTGCAGCGCTGGCCGCGTCGGCGCAACGAGACTCTGCAAGCCTGGGATAACGCCGATCTGTATCTGCTCAATACGTTAGCTGAACGAGGGCAGGCTCTGGGGAATGGGGATAATGCGCCCAAAACCCTGGTGCTTAATGATCAGCAAGGAGCGCTTTGCTTAGCTCTGCAACAGGCGGCAGCGAGCGCCCTTGACATTGAGAGCAGTGGCGATTCGTATACCGCGGCAGCGGCTGCCCGGGCGAATGCCGTAGACAATGGACTCGACCCCGATCTCCTCTTTTGCTGGCCGCTTGATGCGCCCAAGCAGAGCCCGGATCAGGTCATTATGCGTGTCCCTAAGTCCATTGCGCTTCTGCAATGGCAGTTGCAATGGTTAAGCGGGCATCTTCCAAAGGGTGTGCCGATATGGTTGGCGGGCATGGACAAGCATTTGCCACGGCAGCTAGTGCCATTGATGCAACGGTATCTAGGTAATGGTCGGGCGGAATATGGATGGAAAAAAGCCCGCTTGTTCAGTGCCCAGGCGCCGGGGCGGGTATTGGCCGATACCGACTACCCTTGCCGGGTAGACGCACTGCAGTGGCGCTTAACCGTGCACGCGGGCGTGTTTGCTCAGCAGCAACTGGATATTGGCGCACGATTTTTCCTGGACCACCTGCCTGAGGCTTTGCATACGGGGGCTAAAGTGGCCGATTTGGGTTGCGGAAACGGGGTGATAGGCATGGCCGCGCTGAAAGCCAATCCCGCGGCCAGAGTCACCTTTTGTGATGAGTCCTGGCTGGCGCTGGAGAGCGCCCGCGATAATGTGTCGCGTTATTTTCCTGATGCGGAGAGCCATTTCCATCTTGGCGATGGTTTGGCTGGCCTGGAGCAACGCTTCGACTGTATTTTGCTGAACCCTCCGTTTCATGATGGGCACGTGGTCGGTGACCATGTGGCACGGCGATTATTCAATCAGGCGGCCGCAGCACTGGTGCCGGGGGGGGAGCTGCGAGTCATCGGTAACCGCCATCTTGGCTACCACAAGGTGTTGGCGCGTCGTTTTACGTCGGTGACCGTGTTGGCCAGTAATGCCAAGTTTGTGGTGTGGCGCTGCCAGGGCCCGACCCCGTCGGCGTCTAATCTGCTAGATTGATGTGATTAAAATTGCTGGCCACCGGGTGACGGCTTTCCAGCCCAGCCTGTTGCCGGTCCAGCAGACAGGTGTTGAACCCTGCTTCAGCGGCGGCATCCAATTCCGCTTCGATATCGGACAGAAACAGCAAGGTGTTGGCGGGTTTATCAATCGCCTGCTGGATCGCCCGATAGCTGTCTGTCTCCTGTTTGGGGCCAGTGGTGGTATCGAAATAACCGGATAACAGCCCGGTGAGATCACCGGCATCGCTGTAGCCAAAGAATAACTGCTGTGCGGCGATGGACCCGGAGGAATACACGTACAGAGCGATGCCTTTCTGGTGCCATTTTTTCAGGGCCGGCGCGGTGTCCGGGTACATATGGGCGGTGTAATCGCCGTTTTCGTAACCGGCTTTCCAGATCATGCCTTGCAGGGTTTTCAGCGGGGTAGCCTTGCGGTCTTCCTCTATCCAGCGCAGGAAAAGCGCGGCGGCTTTATCAGCGGAGCCCAGCATTTCTCCACTTTCCTTTTCGGCGGCTTTTATTTGCTCTTGAACGCAAGGATGATCCCAGTGATCCCCGAGAAAATCGGGAAACCGCTTGGCGGCATAGGGGAACAGCACCTCTTTCACAAACGCGATGCTGCTGGTGGTGCCTTCGATGTCTGTGATGATGGCGTTGATCATGCCGTTTCCTTCAAAGTGTGAGTATCCAGGCGGATGAGTTTTAATCTAACCGATTAAAACGTTGGGCAATATCACTGCCGGTAAAGTTCGCCACCCAGCCATCCGGATTGTTGAACAGGCGAATGGCCACGAAGCGTGGTTCCGGGCCCATATCAAACCAATGCGGCGTGTTGGCCGGTACGCTTATCAAATCTCCTTTGCTGCACAGCACTTCGTAGACCTTGCCATTGATATGCAGGGTGAACAGCCCTCGGCCTTCAACAAAAAAACGCACTTCATCTTCACTGTGGCGGTGTTCTTCCAGAAACTTTTGCCGGAAGGCCGCTTTTTCCGGGTGATCAGGCACCATGCTAACCACATCGACAGTTTGGTAACCCTTATCGGCAATCAATCGATCAATATCGGCCTGGTAGGCCTGGATGACTTCATCTTGCTGAGGGTCATCGGATAGTGCCTGGTTGGCTTGCCATTGTTCGTAGCGTACCCCAGCGCTCGCCAGTACCCGCGCCATGGCGGCCTTGTCGGTGAGGTGTTGCTCCACTCGCCCGGGGGCCTGATCAGAAAAGACTTTCAGTTCGCTATGCATAGCCGGTTCTCCATGTCTGCATATTCATTGGCACGTTGAGACAATGCTGATTTAGCTGCCTCGCAGCCTTCGGCATTCCAGTTCAATGGCCAGCAGCGTCTCAAGTGCTTCCAGCTGCCGGTAACAGGTTGGCAGATCGTTAGCCCAGGTATACAAGCCGTGGCCGCGAATAAGATAGGCGTGGCTGATGTGCCCGGTGCGCATTTGGTGATCGACTTTGGTTGCCAAGGCAGCGATATCCTGGGTGTTTTCAAATACCGGAATGGTCAGCCGGCTGTTGTGGCTGGTAATGCCTTGCAGGGCTTTGAGCAGCTCATAACCTTCCAAAGTAATGCTGTTAGCGGGCCAGTGCATGGTCAGCACGGTGGAGGCATGGCTATGGGTGTGAAGTACCGCCTGAATGTTGCCATCGAAGCGGTAAAGTTGGGTATGCAGCAAGGTTTCTGCAGAGGGCTTGCCGCTGGAAACCGGCTGGCCGTCCATGTTCACAGCCATGATATCCGTTTCTCGCAGCAGGCCTTTGTCTTTGCCAGATTGAGTAACGGCGGCAAAGTCGGTATTGAGCCGCTGAGAGTAATTACTGCTGGTGGCAGGCGACCAGCCATTAGCGTAAATCCGTTGCCCGGTGGCCGCCAGTGCTCGGGCAGCGTCGCGGAAGACAGCGGTAGAGTAGGGGCGTTCAGGCATGCTGGCTTTCCTTGGTCTGAGCCAGATGGCTGTTAATTTTGGCCGTATCCGGGCGGTGGACCACGCCTCGCTCGGTAACGATGGCGGTGATCAATTGCGCAGGGGTGATATCAAAGGCTGGGTTATATACCGGGCAATGTTCAGGGGCTAACGACTTGCCTTGCACGTTGCGCACTTCGTTAGCGTCCCGTTCCTCAATCACAATATGGCTGCCATTGGGCAGGGCCGGGTCCAGCGTTGAGACGGGAGCGGCCACGATGAAGGGAATATTGTGATGCTGGGCCAAAACAGCCAGATTATAGGTGCCGATTTTGTTAGCGGTATCACCATTGGCGGTGATACGGTCTGCGCCCACGATAACGGCTTGGATTTTCCCCTGCTGCATCAGTTGCCCGGCACAGCTGTCCGCCACCAGGGTCACTGGAATGCCATCGTTCAGCAGCTCCCAGCTGGTCAGCCGGCTGCCCTGTAACCAAGGGCGGGTTTCGCCGGCAAACACGCCAGTGAGTTGATTTCGCGCCCAGGCGCTGCGGATAATGCCGAGAGCGGTGCCATGCCCGCCGGTGGCTAGAGCACCGGTATTGCAGTGGGTGTAGACGGTGGCGCCGTTGGGCAACAGGTCGGCACCGAATTCGCCCATGGCCTGGTTAGCGGCGAGGTCTTCGCGATGAATGGCTTCAGCGTCCTCGGCCATAGCCTGCGCCAGCGCCTTGCCTTGTAACCCTCCCGCATAACGTTGCAGGCGTTCAAGTGCCCAAAAAAGGTTCACCGCCGTTGGCCGGCTGTCCGCTAGGGTGGTAACCGCATTTTGCAGTGCCACCAGGGATGCGTCATTGCCCATGCCTTGAGCTTCTAGGGCTAGGCCATAGGCTGCAGTGATGCCAATGGCGGGGGCGCCACGCACGACCATGTTACGGATGGCGTCTGCCGCTTGTTGGCTATTGCGGATGTCCAGCCACAGCGTCTCGGTGGGCAGACGACGTTGATCCAGCAATTGCAGGTGATCACCAAGCCAGCGGATTGCGGCGCTGTCAACGGCCATGGGTAGGTTCCTTGTTATAGGCATCCGGGTGTTCCAGCGGTCGGTGGTGGTATTTGGCCCGGATCCAGTTGGCGGCCCGGAAGACCCCGGGGCGGCGCATAATAGCGCTTTCCAAACGGTATTTCCCTGGGAATGTGCTGCTCATTATGGCAATCAGAATGGTGAGCAAACCTTGGCCTGGTAGCACCAGCATGATGATGCCTGCAATGAGTAATAGTAGTGCTAACAGATTGCGTAATAGCCAGAACAGCCAGGCAATAACGCCTCGGTTCTGGTGGGGAGAATACGCCTGGGTAAAGTAATTTTCGGGTATGCGCACCAAAAACCAAGGCAGCGCAACCAGCGAGGCTACGGCCATGATGGCCCCGGTAATAGTCAGCGCGGGCAACCAGGGTTCAAGTTGCTGCGCTAGCGGCGCGAGCCAGCTAGGCAAGTCAGCGTTCAATAGGCCTCCGGGGAATAGTGTGAACGTATGCTCTGTGCAACGTACAATGGCGCTATGACAGGCAATTTTCAATCATGGCTGTGCCGACATCCAGTGGCGGAGTGCGAGCGGCGTTTAGAACCTCATCGCATCGAATTTCACCTGCTTTCAGTGGGAGAGAACAGCTGGTATCTAGTTTGCCTTGCCGGAAGATCAAATATTGATCGAGTTCACCGTCAGGGCCCACTGAGCAGTCGAGATTTGGCTCGCGGTCAGCTGAAGAAGATCACAGAGGCTCTGCTCACCCAGGGTTATGAGCGCGTCGACGACCAGCAGTGGCAGCTGCCGGCTTGGCGCCAACGTAAATTATTGATGGAAGCGCGAAGCCCACATCGGGTGGATTGTGTATTCCGGGAGGACCAGGTATGGCCATGGCCGGGCAAGTAATTCTGGCAATTGTTATTGGATTAATGATTGGCGCATTATTGGGGGTATTGATCTGGAAAATTTGGATGGTCCGCCACCGCAGCATTGAGAAACAGGCAGAAAAAGCCCGTAGCGAAGCGCAGTATACGCAAATACTCGATAGTCTGGAGGTGCTCTGCCGGGTAGTTAACCAAAAGCAGGTAGAGTTAAGTGAGGCGGCGATCCGGATCAGCGCTCTGCTGGACTACTTGCCTGAAGATGTCTCACCCAAAGTGGATGTGTCTGATATCCACCAATTTGCTCAGATCTGTCAGCAGTTTGATCGTGGAGATACGCGGCAAGGTTTGACTGCCCGTGCCCGACATAGCCAGGACAATTACCGCTGGCAGTTGGAAGAAGAGCAGGCTGCTGTTGTGGGTGATGCGGTTCAGCGGCTGGTCACCGTACTGCCTTCATGGCGTTCCGTCTTGTTGTCGTCTTCGTCCAGATAACGAAAACCAGTCAGTTCGATACGGCCGCGAATAAAGGGATTTTCTCTATGATCCATACGGACCATGAAGTAGTTCAGTTCCCTGGCGGCCCAAAATTCAGAGTGTCGGCCGCGCTCTGTGTAATCCCGTTCCAGTCCAGCCACCTCCCAGGTGCCGGCGGGCGTTTCCAGAAAATCAGTACCTAGTGATGCGTAGTGGTATTGGGTCATGCCATCGGGTTCCGCGACGGCGTAGCTGAATGACTGATCTCCGTTCGCCATATGACAACGTGCAACCATGGCCACACTGAGCGCATCCAGTGTGTCCGCCGCTAGGTTGTAGGTGGCTTTGCTCCCCAATGCTTGTTCGGTGCCCCAGTCAAAGCGGATTTCTCCACCTCGCTTCATGCCGAAACCTGCACTGGCGTGCTGATAGTGATAGGGGGTGGCGGTACAGTTTTGCCAATCGAAATGGGCGCTTTCTTCATGCTTGAAAAGGCGGTTGCGGGCGGTGAATTGCAGGCGGTAGCCAGGTTCGGCTTTTTCCAGGCGAATAGTGGCGCTCAGCCCTACCGGTATACCATTAACCACCACTCGGTAGGTGCCCTCGGCGGGACGAAGTTGGGCAGGAAAGTTGCCCTGTGCTGAGGCCCGTGGCGCCAGTGATTGACACACAAACCATGCCAGACAGACGAGCAGCCGCCCCAGCGTAAATGTTCCAGTACGATTCGCCACTTTCCTTGTGTTCCTGCGTGGATCAGGCTGAGGAATACGCCAATTTACATCATCGTGCTCCGTGCGAAGGGCGTCCCCCGTTAACGGTGCACTGGAAGGCGTTTTCTTTGGCTCTGGAGTTTCTTGCTAATAGGGTTTGCCAGTATGAATTAAAATACGGTGTAGGTCGTCTTTTCCATCACGAATTCACGGCGAGAGTCTATCAATATACCTAACGTAACGTGCAAATGAAGTTGATGTATTGCATGTGTGAGGAGTAGAGGCACGGCACGGGTCACAGAATGCATAAAGGGGGGTTAATCGATTTTCAGATTTCTAAGGTCAGTCAATGTCAGGTGCTGTTGCACGGTTGGTCCTCGGCGCCCTGAAGGCGGTTGATTCGGAGCCAAACGGAGCCGATGGGGTTGTGCGTGATGCCACGCTAGAAAAACAGCAAGCGCTAGCTGCCGTTTAATCCCTTCGGGGAGCGCTGGATGCCAGCGTTTTTGCCACTCATGTTACAATGTATAAGGCTGCGGCTTCGGCAACACTCAAGGGCTAACGATAATGGCCTCGGCGCCAGGAGGGCGGTGGTGCCAACTATCTCGACAACATACCTATACGGTTCGATGATGAATAGCAGGGAAACCCGCGGCGCAAACCGCCGCAAGCTGGCACGAATCAATACGCAAATGCGTATCGATATCTATGGTCACCGGATTTTTGGCGGATGGCGTTTCATGGCCCGGGCCAAGGCGCTAGACTATAACCGTTACGGTATTGGGCTGACCTCTCCAATTCGATTCAATAATGGCACCATTGTTCAGTTGGATTTGTACACGCCGGGAATGATTTTGAGGCGCGTTTCCGCCGAAGTAGTCAGTAGCCAGCGTGCAGGGCAGGCCTATCGCATCGGATTACGCACTTATACGAACTTGCGGGAGTTGGTTGGAGATACTGATCAGCATCAGATTCGCTATCTGGCTGGTATGGAACCTTTCCTGGCGACGTTAATCGATTGAGTGTTTGAGGTGTCGGCCCTACGCTAAACGGCGCCGCTTGACCTTCATATCTTGGTTTGCAGTAAGCATAAAAAAAACCGCCGAGCTGGCGGTTTTTTTATGCCGGTGCAAGATGTTACTCGGCGTTTTTCTTAGCGGCTGCCTTTTTGGCTGCCGCTTTTTTCGCAGGGGCTTTTTTGGCTGCGGCTTTCTTTTTGGCCGGGGCCTTCTTGGTTGCGGCTTTTTTAGCCGGTGTTTTCTTGGCCGCGGCCTTTTTCTTGGCCGGGGCTTTTTTGGGGGCTACCTTGCGCTGGATCTCTTTAGCGCGTTTTTCCAAATCTTTTTCATACTGACCAATCACGCGAGCCAGGCTGTGCGCTTGCTTGGCTGTGGCCTTGAGAACTTTAACTTCGGTTTCCAGTATACGTTTACGCGCTTCGGAATCGTCCACCTGTTTGCGTGTATCGTCAGCGGTTTTGCGGGCGCGATCAAGCTGACGCTTTATGGTGGTAGTGGCCTTTTCTCTGTACTCAGCTTGGAGTTTTTCCAGCTTGGCGAAATACTCGCGCTGGCGCTTCAGTTGCTGATTGAGGCTTTCACGCACTTTCTCTAGTTGCTTTTCCAGTTGTGCGATCTGTTTTTCGCGTTCCTTGTCGAAGCGCTCAGCCAGCTTGCGAATCTGAGCCTGAAGTTCCTCGACAGTATCTTTCACCTTGCTAGCAGCCATGGATGACTCCCTTTTTCCACTACGGATTGTTTCGTTAATGGCCAACGGGCTCTTAATGAGTGCTGGCTCAGATCAACGCACTTGCTGTTGCAACTTTATGCCACATATGAACGTTGAACAACCATTGATCAATTACAGGATGCCTGAGGAACAAACCGGTGCCGGTAGCTTGGGATTCCTTTTATCTCGATACGTTACCTTTACCTTCTTGTTAGGTGAATTTCGTGCTCGCCGAGCCTGTGTCGGCTCTTGGCGTTGCGGTTTGTTTGGCAGGGCTGGATACTGAAGCCTATAACAACGACCGAGACAGGAATTATGCCAGTAACGTTCGATGGCAAATTGGTCATCGCGATTAGCTCACGGGCCCTGTTCAATCTTTCAGACAGCCACCGGGTTTACCTTGAAGAAGGCCTAGAAGCCTTTCAGGACTACCAGGTTCAGCATGAAGACGACTTGCTGGAACCTGGCGATGCCTTTCCGTTGGTAAAAAAACTGTTGGCGATCAACGATCTGGAGCAGGGTAAAGGGCGGGTCGAGGTAATCTTGTTATCGCGTAACAGCTCGGATACGGGGCTGCGGGTGTTTAACTCCATTGCCCACTATGGTCTACCAATTACCCGTGCGGCATTTGCCAGTGGTGAAAGTCCCCATCGTTATGTTTCTGCATTTGGTGCTCATTTGTTTTTGTCGACGGACCCGGGAGATGTACAACAGGTACTGGAAGCCGGTTATGCGGCGGCGACGATTTTGTCGGGGGGGCAGTGTCAGCGCCCGGATGGCATTTTGCGCATCGCCTTCGACGGCGATGCGGTGTTGTTTTCTGATGAGTCGGAGCAAATTTTTCAGAGCGACGGGCTAGAGGCATTTACAGAGAATGAACGACAATCGGCTAGAAAGCCCATGAATGGAGGGCCTTTTAAGCCGTTTCTGGCGGCGTTACATCAGTTACAGAATAGCTTTCCGGTGGCGGACTGTCCCATCCGCACGGCTTTGGTTACGGCTCGCGGTGCGCCTGCCCATGAACGCGTGGTGCGCACCTTGCGCGACTGGGATATACGGCTGGATGAAAGTCTGTTCTTGGGCGGATTGTCCAAAGGGGAGTTCCTGCGGGCTTTCGGAGCCGACGTTTTTTTCGATGATCAGCAAGGGCACTGTGAGTCCGCTTCTGAACATGTGGCCGCAGGCCACGTGCCCCATGGCATCTCCAATAAAAAGAAGGGGCCGTCACAGGTTTGAGCGAGAATCACCGTTGTATTGGTCGATTGAAGTCGACAGCGCTAACAATGAGTAGGGCTGGCAGTCGGACGCTGAATGACTGCTTTTTGTTCAGCCACAGGCACGGCGCGTAATGGCCTTATCAAACACGGTTGCCTATGCGCTGAACGAATAATCGATTACATTCTTATAACTGATTATGGATTTAATGCGGAGGCAGGGATGAAACTGCAACAACTACGCTACATTTGGGAAGTCGCCCGCCACGACCTGAATGTGTCAGCCACCGCAGCGGCACTTTACACCTCGCAGCCCGGCATCAGTAAACAAATTCGGATGCTGGAAGATGAGCTGGGTGTAGAAGTTTTTGCTCGTAGCGGAAAACACCTTACTCATATTACGCCCGCCGGGCAGGCTATTCTTCAGATTGCCGGCGAAATCCTGCAGCAGGCGGAGTCTATTCGCCGGGTGTCGCAGGAGTTTCGTGATGAATCCCGGGGTGAGCTAAGTATTGCCACTACGCATACCCAGGCACGTTATGCCTTGCCGCCCGTCATACATCAATTTACCGGCCGTTTCCCTGATGTATCGTTGCACATGCATCAGGGCACCCCCATGCAGATTTCCGAAATGGCGGCAAAGGGTAGTGTGGATTTCGCCATTGCCACGGAAGCCTTGGATTTGTTCTCTGACCTGATCATGATGCCCTGTTACCGCTGGAACCGGACCGTAGTAGTGCCGCAAGGGCACCCTCTGGCAGAAGCAACAAAGCCTTTAACGCTAGAGGCGCTAGCTGATTATCCCCTTGTGACCTATGTATTTGGTTTCACCGGTCGCAGTAAGCTTGATGACGCTTTTGTTGATAAAGGGCTGGATCCCAAAGTGGTTTTCACTGCCGCTGATGCTGATGTGATAAAGACCTATGTTCGCCTGGGAATGGGGGTGGGGATTATTGCGCACATGGCAGTCGACCCAGTGGAAGACAAGGGGTTGATCGCACTGGATGCTAGTCACCTGTTTGAGCCTAGCACCACCCGAATCGGCTTTCGTAAAGGCACATTTCTGCGCGGTTTTATGTACGACTTTTTAGAAGCCTTCGCTCCTCATTTGACCCGGGAGCGAGTGGATGCGGCTATCAAGGCTCCTAATCGGGAAGAGCGGGAAATGTTATTTGAAAGTATAGAGCTACCTATTCGCTAGCGGCCTAATGGCGCCGTCTGGTTTTCCTCCCAGTGGAAAGCGATTGTATGGTCAAAGCATTGTTTTCTCCCTGGCATAATGGGCATGACACCCAAACCTGCTTCCCCGTTGCAAAGCGGCGGGGGCGCCGCTACATTGTGCGCGCCTTAACTTATCCAAAGGGGAAACACCGTGGAACTGTTGTGCCTGGACCTTGAAGGGGTGTTGATCCCTGAAATCTGGATTAACTTCGCTGAAAAAACTGGCATCGATGAGCTGCGCGCCACCACCCGGGACATCCCGGACTATGACGAACTCATGCGTATGCGTCTGAAAATTCTGGACGAGCATGGCTACGGCCTGCCCGACATTCAGGCGGTGATCGATACCTTGGACCCGATGGACGGGGCTAAAGAGTTTGTTGAGTGGGCCCGCGAGAATTTCCAGCTGATCATCCTGTCGGACACTTTCTACGAGTTTGCCAAGCCGTTGATGAAGAAACTGGGCTGGCCGACATTGTTCTGTCACCGTCTGGAAGTGGATGAAAAAGGTCGCATCACAGACTATAAGCTGCGCCAGAAAGATCCCAAGCGCGCTTCCGTGATCGCTTTCCACAGCCTGAATTACCGGGTAATTTCAGCCGGCGACTCCTATAACGACACCACTATGCTAGGGGAAGCTGAGCAGGGCATATTATTCCATGCCCCGGATAACGTTATCGCCGAATTCCCGCAATTTCCTGCAGTGCATAGCTACGAGGACTTGAAGAAAGAGATCATTAAGGCCAGCGAGCGCGATATTTCGCTGTAACGTGCGTGGTGGCGGGCTGTACGTAACAGGCCAATGGATTTGGCGTGTTGCGTGAAGCTCGCTGGACGACGAGGCACTTAAAGAAATCTTTCCTCAAGTGCCCGCATCAGCTTTTCCACCTTGAACAGGCTTTCCTCGTATTCTGCCAAGGGGGCTGAATCAAATACGATCCCTCCGCCGCCATGGCAGTAGATCCGATCTCCGTCAGTTTGCATAGTGCGAATCAGGATGTTGCTGTCCAGGTTCTCTTGATCATCCATCCAGAAGAAACTACCGCAATAGGCTCCACGGGCGACAGGTTCAAGTTCGGCGATGATTTCCATGGCTCGTTGTTTGGGAGCCCCGGTAATCGACCCCCCAGGAAAGGCACGGAATAGAGCCTCCAGCGGCGTGATGTCGGCTTTCAGGGTGCCGGTGATGGTGCTGACAAGGTGTTGCACATTGCTGAACTGGCGTAATTCAAATAGTGGCGAAGCCTGGATGCTGCCCGATTTACAGCTGAGCCCCAGATCATTGCGGAGCAGATCTACTATCATCAGATTCTCGGCCAGGTCTTTGGGGTTGGCTCTTAACTCAGCCGCCAGCCGACCATCTTCCTCAGGGTTAGAGCCTCGCGGGCGAGAGCCCTTGATAGGCTCTGTCACTACCTGTCGATTCCTGATGGAAAGAAAGCGCTCCGGTGAAACCCCGAATACACTGTTGCCGTCATCCGTTTGGAAATAGCAGCTATGTGGGGCAGGGTGAGCTTGTTGTAAGCCAAGCCAAGCGCTGAGAGTGGAGCCGCTGAAACGGGCAGAAAAACGCTGGGCTAAGTTGACCTGGTAGCAGTCGCCAGCGCGCAGATAGGCCTGGATCCGTGACAGGCTGGCCAAATAGGCTTGTTGCGTTTGTTCCGGCTTAAACGCCGACTCCAGGGCAAATTTTTCTGCGCCGGTCGGTGTGCTGACGAGAGCGCCGTCAGGATTAGGATTGTGCTGGCAGGGAGCGTCTTTATACAAGTACGCCCAAGCAGTAAAGGGGGGGCAAGGTAATCCGTGTAATGCGGCCCCTACTTCATAGGGCAGTATGCCTGCAACGAAACAGTATTCGTTTGCTAGCGCGCATTCTATGTTGGCTCGTAGCTCATGCAACTCTGACAATGACTGGGCGCTCAATACCGCATCCGGCTCACCGAGCCAGCGTAAGCTACCTTCAGATTGAAAAACGCAAGGGTAAGTCATGAGCTGCCAGAGTAAAATGAGGCGCTAGTCTACCCCCGTAATGCAACGATGCCCATTCTTGTTGCTGATGAGTAACGGTTATAATGCAGAACCCAGGCCGCCATGATCGCCTCGTTTTTGGTGTCGTGATCACTGACATCTTCAAGGCAGGTCGTGGTGTGTTCATAGCCGGCAAGAGCAATGCGCAAAATAGCCAGCCCGCGGGTTTTATTATTTGCACTTTGCCAATACGAAGTGTGCCACTACCGTTTTGTTGCTGAGGCTAGCGGCGGGTGCGCTCGATAATAGCAATCGTGATCTGACTGAAGATTAACAAGGAATATTGGTGTCCCTTTCGTAGGGCCTAGTTCAATGCTGTGTCGATGATATCGGTGGTGGTACGATCCTTTTACACTGTGGTGCCTTAGGTGAGACGATTGTCAACAATTGCCCTTGAAGTCATTACTTTGAGGGCGTAAAGTCCAGCTCGGTCGTTGAAATTGTCAACAATCGGGCTATTTTATGTCTGTTGCTGCACCAGAATCCTCACGCACCTTGGCTGACCGGGTTTTTTCCCTGTTGCAGGACGATATTGTGCGTGGCGAGATCCCGCCCGGGTCCAAGGTCAGCGAGACCGAGTTGGCAGGCCGTTATGGCGTCAGCCGTGGCCCGCTCCGTGAAGCTATCCGCCGTCTTGAATCCCGCAAGTTACTCGAACGCGTTGTCCATGTGGGTACCCGTGTCGCGTCTCTGAGCTTTGACGACCTGATTGAAATCTACCATGTCCGTGAAGCCCTGGAAGGTATGGCTGCGCGCTTGGCGGCCGAGCAAATGTCAACGCAAGAAGTGGCGGGGCTATACGATGTGCTGGCTCAACATGAGCAGCAGCAAGACTTGCAGCAAGATACCGCCTATTTTCAGCGCGAGGGCGACCTGGACTTCCACTACCGCATTATTCAGGGCAGCCACAATGGCACCCTCAGCCAGATGCTGATCGGCGAGCTCTACCACTTGGTGCGCATGTACCGGTACCAGTTCAGTTCCGTGGCGAATCGCCCGCAGAAAGCCCTTAATGAACACCGCCGTATCGTGGAGGCCATAGAGGCCCGCGATGGCGAGATGGCGGAGCTATTGATGCGCCGCCATATCAGCAGTGCTCGCAAAAACATTGAAACCCAATATGCCGCCCACAAGGCGGAAACCTTGAAATCGGATAACTAGGAGAACGCCATGTCAGCAAACCTGACCGCCGGCGGCCGCTTCCGCAAAGCGCTCGCGGAAGAAAAGCCCCTTCAAATTATGGGAACCATCAATGCCTATGCGGCAATGATGGCGGAGCAGGTTGGTTATCGCGCTATCTACCTGTCCGGTGGTGGTGTCGCCAATGCCAGCTACGGCATGCCTGATCTGGGCATGACCAGCATGAACGACGTGCTGGAAGACGTGCGCCGTATCTCCAGTGCCGTGCAAACCCCTCTGTTGGTAGACATTGATACCGGTTGGGGTGGGGCGTTCAATATCTCTCGCACCGTGAAAGAAATGATTAAAGCGGGGGCTGGCGCGGTGCACTTGGAAGATCAGGTCGCCCAGAAGCGCTGCGGTCACCGGCCGAATAAGGAAATCGTTTCCCAGGAAGAGATGGTCGACCGGGTTAAAGCTGCTGTCGATGGTAAGACTGATGATGATTTCTTCATCATTGCCCGTACTGACGCCTTCCAGAAAGATGGTTTGGAAGCGGCGATCGAGCGTGCACGCGCCTGCATCGACGCAGGTGCTGACGGCATTTTCGCAGAAGCCGTACACACCCTGGAAGACTACAAAGCGTTCAAGAAAGGTCTAGGCGATGCGCCGTTGTTGGCTAACATTACTGAATTTGGGGCCACTCCACTGTTCAGCCGTGAAGAGCTGGCCGAGGCAGGCGCGGATATGGTGCTGTATCCGCTGAGTGCTTTCCGTGCCATGAACAAGGCTGCATTGCAGGTGTATCAGAGCATCCGCGAACAAGGCCATCAAAAAGACGTGGTAGACATCATGCAGACACGTATGGAGCTGTACGATTTCCTCAATTACCACGATTACGAGCAGAAACTGGACGCGCTCTTTGCCAAGGGCAAGGGTTAATAACCGTAGAGACCTGCTGCAGGAGTGGTAATTATTCAAACGCGGCTCTTGCAGAACATAGATCCCGCCAAGGCGGTTGAAAAGTAGATTTACAAGGAGACAAATCATGGCTGAAGCAAAAAAACTCGGTGGCGCAGGTTTGCGCGGTCAGGTCGCTGGTAAAACGGCACTTTCCACTGTGGGCGTTTCTGGCTCTGGCCTGACTTACCGTGGTTATGACGTTAAGGATTTGGCAGAAAACTGCGAATTTGAAGAAGTGGCGTACCTGATTCTTAAGGGCCAGCTGCCCACCCAGGCGGAGCTAGATGCCTACAAGACCAAGTTGCAAGGTCTGCGCAGCCTGCCCACAGAGTTAAAAACCGTTCTGGAACAGATTCCGAAAAATGCCCACCCCATGGATGTAATCCGTACCGGTTGTTCCATGCTGGGTAATTTGGAACAGGAAGACACCACTGTGATGGGCGCCTTCCCAACCCAAGAAGCTTGCGTCGATCGCATGCTGGCCTGTTTCCCATCCATCATTTGCTACTGGTATCGCTTTAGCCACGACGGTGTGCGTATCGATGAGAATACCGGCGATGCCTCCATCGGCGCACACTTCTTACACATGCTGCGTGGTGAAAAGCCTAACGAGCTGCATGAGCGTGTAATGAACGTGTCCCTGATTCTGTATGCAGAGCACGAATTCAACGCCTCCACCTTTACCGCCCGTGTGTGTGCATCAACGTTGTCCGACATCCACAGCTGTATTACCGGTGCCATTGGTACATTGCGTGGGCCGTTGCATGGCGGCGCTAACGAAGCGGCCATGGACATGATTGAGAAGTTTTCCGATGCGGATCATGCCGAGCAGGAAATGATGGGCATGCTTAAGCGCAAAGAGAAAATCATGGGTTTTGGTCATGCGATCTACACTGAATCCGATCCGCGTAACGCCATCATCAAACAGTGGGCGGAAAAGCTGGGCCAGGACGTGGGCGACACCGTGCTCTATCCCGTCTCCGTGCGTTGTGAAGAGGTGATGTGGCGCGAGAAAAAACTGTTCTGTAACGCAGATTTCTTCCACGCCTCCGCTTATTTCTTCATGGACATTCCCACCAAACTGTTCACGCCGATCTTCGTGATGAGCCGCCTGACCGGTTGGGCAGGCCATGTGATGGAGCAGCGCGCGGATAACCGCATCATTCGCCCAAGCGCGGATTACACGGGTGAAGAACTACGCCCGGTAACGCCGATCGCAGAGCGAGGTTAAGCGCTTCACCATGCAAGCATGACTTCCCACGAAAGGAGTTGGCTCCTGTGGGAAGCGATGCTCGCATCGCGAATGCCGAACGTTTTACCCAAGATTTACCCAGACAAGAGATCCCCAGGCTATGAACACCGAATACCGCAAACCCCTTCCCGGCACTGAGCTGGACTATTTCGACACCCGTGCGGCGGTCGATGCGATCCAGCCTGGGGCCTATGCAAAACTCCCCTATACCTCACGAATTTTGGCAGAGCAGCTGGTGCGACGTTGTGCACCGGCTGATCTGAGCGATGCGCTGACGCAACTGATTGAGAGCAAGCGCGATCTGGATTTTCCCTGGTACCCAGCTCGGGTTGTCTGCCACGACATCCTCGGCCAAACCGCATTGGTAGACCTGGCAGGCCTGCGTGATGCCATCGCCGAGAAAGGTGGTGACCCGTCCCAGGTGAACCCGGTGGTGCCTACTCAGCTAATCGTGGATCACTCCTTGGCCGTTGAGCATCCCGGTTTTGAGGAAGGTGCATTTGAGAAAAACCGCGCGGTGGAAGAGCGTCGTAACGAAGACCGTTTCCATTTTATCAACTGGACTAAAACCGCCTTCGATAACGTGGACGTGATTCCGCCGGGTAACGGCATCATGCACCAGATTAACCTGGAGAAAATGTCTCCGGTGGTGCAGGTGCGCGATGGTGTGGCTTTCCCGGACACCTGTGTAGGCACCGATAGCCACACCCCCATGGTGGATGCACTAGGTGTGATTTCCGTGGGCGTGGGTGGTCTGGAAGCGGAAAATGTGATGCTGGGTAACCCGTCCATGATGCGTCTGCCGGATATCGTCGGCGTGGAAATGACCGGCAAGTTGCACCCAGGCATCACTGGTACTGATTTGGTGTTAGCCCTTACCGAATTCCTTCGTAAAGAGCGCGTGGTCGGCGCCTATCTTGAATTCTTCGGTGAAGGCGCGGACAGCCTGTCTGTGGGCGACCGTGCCACCATTGCCAACATGACGCCGGAGTACGGCGCCACTGCCGGCATGTTCTTTATCGATGATCAGACCATCGATTACTTGCGCCTTACCGGTCGTGAAGATGATCAGGTTGCCTTGGTTGAAAAATTCGCCAAAGAAACGGGCCTGTGGGCCGACAGTCTGAAAGAGGTGGAATACGAGCGCGTGCTGTCGTTCGATCTCGCTTCAGTTGGGCGTAACCTGGCTGGCCCGTCCAACCCGCACTCCCTGCTGCCTGTCTCTGAATTGAGTAGCCGTGGTATCGCCAAGGAGTGGAAGCAGGAAGAGGGTTTGATGCCTGATGGTGCGGTGATCATCGCTGCTATCACTAGCTGCACCAACACCTCCAACCCGCGCAATATTATTGGTGCTGGTTTGTTGGCACGTAATGCCAACAAGCTGGGTCTGATGCGTAAGCCCTGGGTGAAAAGCTCCTTGGCCCCCGGTTCCAAAACGGTAAAAATGTATCTGGAAGAGTCTGGTTTGTTGCCTGAGCTGCAGCAACAAGGTTTTGATGTTGTCGCATTTGCCTGTACTACCTGTAACGGCATGTCTGGTGCACTGGATCCGACAATCCAGAAAGAAGTGATTGAGCGTGACCTTTACTCCACCGCGGTGTTGTCCGGGAACCGTAACTTTGATGGTCGGATTCACCCTTACGCCAAGCAGGCCTTCTTGGCGTCACCGCCGCTAGTGGTAGCCTATGCCATTGCCGGTACCATCCGTTTTGATATTGAGAAGGATGTGTTGGGCCATGATCAGGATGGCAACCCGATTATGCTTAAGGATATTTGGCCGTCAGATGAAGAGATTGATGCCATCGTGAAGTCGGCGGTTAAACCTGAGCAGTTCCGCAAGACATATATTCCCATGTTCGAGAAGAAGGACGATGGTGTACGTGCGGCGAGCCCGCTGTACGATTGGCGTCCGCAGTCCACCTACATTCGTCGCCCTCCTTACTGGGAAGGCACCATGGCCGAGGCCCGTGCGCTGAAAGGCATGCGTCCATTGGCCGTGTTGCCGGACAATATCACTACGGACCACCTGTCGCCATCCAACGCGATCCTGCTGGACAGCGCAGCCGGTGCCTACCTAGACAAAATGGGCCTGCCGGAAGAAGACTTCAATTCCTACGCGACTCACCGTGGTGATCACCTAACGGCACAACGGGCCACGTTGGCTAACCCGAAACTGTTCAATGAAATGGTCAAGGATGAAGATGGCAATGTGATTCAGGGCTCCCTGGCTCGGGTTGAGCCGGAAGGCGAAGTGAAACGCATGTGGGAAGCCATTGAAACCTACATGGCGCGTAAGCAGCCGCTGATCATCATTGCCGGCGCTGATTACGGTCAAGGCTCGTCCCGTGACTGGGCGGCTAAAGGGGTGGCGTTAGCCGGGGTGGAAACCATCGTTGCCGAAGGCTTCGAGCGTATTCACCGCACTAACTTGATCGGTATGGGGGTGATGCCTTTGCAGTTTGAAGAAGGGACTACTCGCAACACCCTTAACATTGACGGCACCGAAACCTTTGATGTGGAAGGCACACCGGCGCCCAGCGCCGAGTTAACGCTGATCATGCACCGCCCCAACGGTGACGTTGAGCGTATCCCTGTGCTCTGCCGTTTGGATACGGCAGAAGAAGTGTCCGTATATTGCGCGGGTGGCATCCTGCAGAAATTCGCAAATGAATTTATGGAAGACGCAGGCTGATTCGCCGCCCTTGCCCGTAGGCGTTTGTCTGTCAGCCAACCGGCCCCTTAACCAAGGGCCAGGTTGGCCATAGTAAGCGCCCTAACGGCCGATAAAATTCTCAAACCCCGGCTGTTTAACTCCGGGGTTTTTTGAAGGAGTAAAACCATGCCTCACGCACCACAGATTAAAATCCCTGCCACCTACATGCGCGGTGGCACCAGTAAAGGTGTTTTCTTCAGCCTGAAAGACCTGCCCGAAGCGGCACAGGTTGCTGGAGATGTGCGCGACAAAATCCTGTTACGGGTGATCGGTAGTCCCGATCCTTATGGCAAGCACACCGATGGTATGGGGGGCGCGACTTCGAGCACCAGTAAATCGGTGATTCTGGCCAAAAGTGAAAAAGCGGACCACGACGTGGATTACCTGTTTGGTCAGGTTTCCATCGATAAGCCCTTTGTGGATTGGAGTGGCAACTGTGGCAACCTGACAGCGGCAGTGGGGTCTTTTGCCATTAGCAACGGCCTGGTTGCGGCGGACCGGATACCCGAAAACGGTATTGCTGAAGTGCGTATTTGGCAGGTTAACATTCAGAAAACGATTGTTGCCCATGTTCCCGTTACCAATGGTGAAGTACAGGAAACCGGTGATTTTGAGCTGGACGGTGTGACTTTCCCCGCCGCTGAGGTAAAAGTGGACTTCATGGATCCGGCAGACGGGGCAGGCGCCATGTTCCCCACTGGTAATGTGGTTGATGAACTTGAAGTTCCCGGTGTAGGGACCTTTCCTGCGACCATGATTAACGCCGGTATCCCGACGGTTTTCGTTAACGCAGAAGATATCGGTTACAGCGGTACCGAGCTGCAGGGTGACATCAACGAAAACAAGGAAGCGCTGCAAACCTTTGAAACCATTCGCGCCTATGGCGCTAAACGTATGGGCCTCATCGACAACATAGAAGAAGCCGAAGCACGCCAGCATACCCCAAAAATAGCGTTTGTCTCCAAGCCCAAGAGCTATTCCGCCTCCAGCGGCAAGCAAATTGAAGAGGGGGATATCGATCTGCTGGTTCGAGCCTTGTCCATGGGCAAATTGCATCATGCCATGATGGGCACCGCTGCGGTGGCCATCGCCAGTGCCTCAGCAGTACCCGGCACATTGGTAAACCTGGCGGCAGGCGGCGGTGAGCGCGACAGCGTTACCTTCGGTCATCCCTCCGGAACCTTGCGTGTGGGCGCAGGGGCTAAACAGGTGGATGGTCAGTGGACGGCCACCAAGGCCAGCATGAGCCGCAGTGCGCGCGTGCTAATGGAAGGTAATGTCCGTATTCCCGGTGATTGTTTCTAAGGTGCATTATTGTGCGAGGCGCGATGTAGGGCATCAGTAAAGGGCTCGCCAGCATTGCCTCAATGAAACGCACCTTCGGCAAGGCTTAGCACGGTGAAATAAACCCACGCCCCTGGAGCGCCTTATGCTCTACCTTGCTAGCGCAATCATGAGCGGGGAGGGGCAGGGGATAGAGACATTGAACATTGAGAAGACGGCTGAATTCCTTGCATCACTGTATTAAGCGCGTAAAGCGCAAGCGTTATGATGCTGCCAGCGGTGCTGACAAATGACGCTGATATTCAGAGTCTTCGGATATCTGAATATCAGCCGTGCCGTACAATTTTGTGTTGATATCGGAACGCGCTTTTGAGTGGATATGAGGTGACTGGCCACACGATGATATGGCCTTGACTTGAATATTCTATTTGTTATCGCGGGGTATCAACGCGACGGTTTTACAGCCTCCACGGCTGTTATCTTGGCCATTATTGAAACTTGACCTTAACAGGATTTAGCCCCCATCCTGCTACTCTCCACTAACAAGCAAGGGGGCTTCTATCATGCCCAGCAACACCGATCAGAATCTGCGTCCTGATTACGACCCGGAAATCCAGGCGATTGTGGACTACGTTCGTGATTATCAGGTGGTCGCGGAAGAGGCTTGGCAAACAGCCCATTATTGTTTATTAGACACCCTCGGTTGCGGGTTTCTGGCATTGCGTTTTCCCGAATGCAGCAAACACCTAGGACCGATAGTCGAGGGTACGGTGGTGCCGCACGGCGCGCGGGTGCCCGGCACTCCATATCGGCTTGATCCGGTAAAGGCCGCATGGGACATCGGCTGCATGGTGCGGTGGCTGGATTACAACGACACTTGGTTGGCCGCAGAGTGGGGGCACCCTTCGGATAATCTCGGTGGCATTCTGGCAGTGGCAGACCATCTTTCGCAAAAGCGGGTCGCAGAGGGTATGCCGCCCTTGACCATGGACGTGGTGCTTGAATCGATGATCAAGGCCCACGAAATTCAGGGCGTATTGGCACTGGACAACTCCTTCAATCGTGTCGGGTTGGATCATGTATTGCTGGTCAAGGTTGCTTCCACAGCAGTGGTCGCTCACCTCATGGGCGCTAATCGAGAGCAAATGCTCTCCGCTGTCTCCCACGCTTGGGTAGATGGCCAGGCGCTGCGCACATATCGCCATGCCCCCAATGCAGGTTCGCGGAAATCCTGGGCAGCGGGGGACGCCACCAGCCGGGCTGTACGCCTTGCGGATATCGCCTTACGTGATGAAATGGGCATCCCCGGCGCACTCACAGCGCCCCAGTGGGGGTTCTATGATGTTTTGTTTAGCAAAACGAACAAGGATCAAGTAATAAAGCCGCCCGAGAAGCGTCAATTCAGCTTCCAGCGCGATTACGGTTCGTATGTGATGGAAAACATTCTCTTCAAAATTCGCTTTCCAGCAGAATTCCACGCGCAAACGGCCTGCGAGGCTGCGGTCTTACTCTATCCTGAAGTAAAAGATCGACTGGATGACATTGAGCGAATTGAAGTGACTACCCATGAGTCTGCCATTCGTATTATTTCCAAAGAAGGACCTTTAGCCAACCCCGCAGATCGAGACCACTGTCTGCAATACATGATTGCCGTGCCGTTGATCATGGGCAATCTCCGTGCAGAACATTACGAAGATACCTTTCATGTTGATAACCCGATGATTGATACGCTTCGGGAAAAAATGCAGATCATAGAAAGTCCCGCCTACACCAGCGATTACTTGGATCCGGCAAAACGCTCTATCGCCAATGCTGTTCAGGTCTTCTTCAATGACGGCGCTCAAACCGAAATCGTAACCGTGGAATACCCAATCGGTCATCGCCGCCGCAGGGAGGAAGGCATCCCTGCCTTAATCGACAAGTTCCACCAGAATGTATTGACCTGCTTCCCGCCAACACGGGCGGAACGCATTCTCGATACCTGTAAGAACCGTGAAACATTAACGTCAATGCCCGTGCATGAATTCATTAACGCCTTGGTTTTATAATTTCGCAGCAGTAACGTTGCTCGCGGCGCGATCTTTCTTATTCTCTATACACAACGGCTACAGGATCTGCTCTGTAAGTGACATTCACCAGGAGGCTGGGGAATCCTTCGCAGCGTGGAAACCCCTCAAGAAAAGGTCGGGCCCCTGCTCATATGGAACAAAAGGAGAGGGCCATATGGGTATTCAGAGAGTGCTCCCTCAGTGCATGAGGCTGCATTGTAGAGGCTGAAAACCCGAAAACCTTTTTGGCTAGGAGGAATCAGGGTTTGGCCATCTATCCCAGGATGGCCCATTTTCTATGGGTAACGAGAATCAGGTATCTGCCCAGGGCATTCAGCTGCCGGCGAATGGGTCCGCAATGTATGAGAGCTCTCATTGTAATGCATCGCTTGCAAGCACACCGTCTGCGGCGGGACTCACTATTGCAGCCGTCGTTTTAGGCCCTTCATTGCCAAAACGCGCGTACTAATTTCCTCAATCGACAACTCTGTCGCATCCAGATACGGAATGTTGTGTTTGTTGTACATCGCTTCCAATGCTCGCAGTTCCATATCGCACTGCCGCGGGGAAGCGTATTTGCTGCCGGCTTTGCGTTCGCTGCGGATAGCACTTAGCCGGTCGGCCTCGATGGTGAGGCCGAACAGTTTGTGCTTGTGCTCTATCAGGGCCTTGGGTAGGCGCAGGTCGTCGAAATCGTCTTCGGTGAGCGGGTAGTTGGCGGTGAACAGGCCGAATTGCAACGCTAAATAAAGGCATGTTGGGGTTTTACCGGAGCGCGAAACGCCGATGAGGATGACGTCGGCCTGGTCGTAATGCCGGGTGCGTGCGCCGTCATCGTTATCCAAGGCAAAATGCACCGCGTTAATACGGATACGGTAAGACTCGGCATCGCGAATGGCGTGGCTTTGGTTGATTTTGTGGCTGGAACGCACGCCAAGTTCGTCTTCCAGGGGCCGCAGGAAGGCGCCAAACAAATCGAGAATCAGGGCGTCACAACCGTGCAGAATGGAGCGGTGATCAGTGTTGACCAATGTGGAGAACACCACGGGTTTGGCGCCATCTTCTTGTGCGGCTTTGTTGATACGGGCTACCGCTTCGCGGGTTTGCTCATCAGATTGGACGAAGGGTAAGGTAATCTGGATAAATTCGATGCCGCCGAATTGGCTAAGCATACTGTGGCCCAAAGTTTCTGCGGTGATGCCTGTGCCATCGGAAAGGTAAAAAGCGGTTCGTTTCATTGTGTCTGCCATTTCCTTTACCGTAAGAGCGGAGCGCCTGCACCCGGTTAGGGTGTGGTCGCGAAAACGTGGTGGTCCGCGACTTGAGCACCGTTCCTGCGGGGGATAAGTCTTTGTTTTGAATGGGTCCAGTCTAGACGCTGACTTGGCGTGCGGCCAGTGCTATCTGATGGCATTGGCTGAGTCGCCAAGCATCTAGGACGCCATGCGTTGTCCGAATAGGGCGCGAGTAATGCGCTGTGCTTGGCAATTCTGCTCTGACAAGAATCTTTCTTTAATTTCAACGAGATAGCCTCCTGTAACGGTGTACGGCAATGGTCTGAGCGGAATATTGACTAAACTCCTACCTAAATACCGTGTAAATCTGAAAGAGGGGCAGGCAAACGGCTGTGGTTTTGAGTAGAATGTCGGCTCGATTTGATCCGGCATCTTGTGCTGCGCCTGCATTCAGGGGCTACCGACACAAGGTGTGCCGACCTGCTTTGGCCAACAAACCAACCGGTAATACGTAAAAGGAGACGACCTTGGCGGAATATGTAGTCTGGTTTCAGGACTTGGGAAAAGATGACGTTGAGCACGTAGGTGGCAAGAACGCATCCCTGGGTGAAATGATCAGCAATCTGTCGGCAGCGGGTGTCTCCGTTCCTGGTGGCTTTGCTACTACCGCTGAAGCCTTCCGTGAGTTTCTTGAGCACAACAACCTGACCCAGAAAATCAACGAAGCGTTGTCCGCGCTGGACGTTGAAGACGTGGTCGCGCTGGCGAAGACCGGCGAAGAGATCCGTCAGTGGGTGGTCGATGCTCCGTTCCAGCCTGCGCTGGACAAGGCGATTCGTGATGCGTACGCCCAAATTGGCGAAGGCAATGCAGACCTGCCAGTGGCCGTGCGCTCTTCAGCGACGGCGGAAGATCTGCCCGATGCATCTTTTGCCGGCCAGCAGGAAACCTTCCTGAATATTCGTGGCGTAGACAGTGTCATGATTGCGGTTAAAGAGGTTTTCGCCTCATTGTTTAACGACCGCGCCATCAGCTACCGCGTTCACCAGGGTTTTGATCATAAGCTGGTTGCCCTGTCTGCCGGGGTGCAGCGAATGGTGCGTTCCGAAACGGGCGCCGCTGGGGTGATGTTCTCCATGGATACCGAATCCGGCTTCAAGGATGTGGTGTTCATTACCGCGTCCTACGGCCTGGGTGAAATGGTCGTGCAGGGCGCGGTTAACCCGGACGAATTCTACGTTCACAAGAAAACCTTGCTGAACAAAAAACCTGCTGTGCTACGCCGCAATTTGGGCAGCAAGATGCAGAAAATGATTTACGGTGCGGAAGGCAGCGCGGGCAAGTCCGTTAAAATCGTGGATGTGGACAAAGACGATCGCATTCGCTACTGCCTGACTGACGAACAAATCGAGGATTTGTCCCGCCAGGCGATCGAAATCGAAAAACACTACGGCATGCCCATGGATATCGAATGGGCGCTGGATGGCGACGATGGCAAGCTGTATATCGTTCAGGCGCGTCCGGAAACCGTGAAAAGCCGTTCCGATGTGAACGTTATGGAACGCTACCTGCTTAAGCAGACCGGCAAGGTGCTGGTTGAAGGGCGCTCCATTGGCCAGCGCATCGGCGCGGGTAAAGTGCGCATTGTTACCAGCATCAAGGAAATGGATAAGGTCCAGCCTGGCGATGTACTGGTAACCGATATGACCGACCCGGATTGGGAACCGGTGATGAAGCGCGCTGCGGCCATTATTACCAACCGTGGTGGGCGCACTTGCCACGCGGCGATCATCGCTCGTGAACTGGGCGTGCCGGCCATCGTGGGCTGTGGCGATGCCACCGAACTTCTAAAAGATGGCCAGGAAGTAACGGCCTCCTGTGCAGAAGGGGATACCGGCAAGATTTATGAAGGCCAGCTGGCGTTTGATATTCAGCGAAACTCCATCGAATCTATGCCCTCACTGCCTTTCAAGATCATGATGAACGTGGGCAATCCGGATCGTGCTTTTGATTTCGCCGGTTTGCCGAACCAGGGTGTGGGCCTTGCTCGTCTTGAATTCATCATCAACCGCATGATCGGTGTGCACCCGAAAGCGTTGCTGAATTACGATTCCATGCCCAAGGATGTTAAGCAAAATGTCGACAAGCGCACTGCGGGTTACGGTGATCCGGTAGATTTCTATGTGGAAAAATTGGTCGAGGGCGTTTCAACGCTAGCGGCAGCATTCCATCCGGAGAAAGTGATCGTGCGTCTGTCGGACTTCAAGTCCAACGAATACGCGAACCTGATTGGTGGGAAGCTGTACGAGCCTGAAGAAGAGAATCCGATGCTAGGCTTCCGCGGCGCTAGCCGTTACATCAGCGAAAACTTCCGCGATTGTTTCGAGCTTGAATGTCGAGCCATGAAGAAAGTCCGTGATGAAATGGGCTTTACCAATGTGGAACTCATGGTGCCATTCGTGCGTACAGTGGGCGAAGCAGAGCAGGTTATCGACTTGCTTGGTCAAAATGGACTGAAGCGCGGTGAAAACGGCCTGCGCGTCATTATGATGTGCGAGCTGCCGACCAACGCCTTGTTGGCTGATGATTTTCTTCAGCATTTTGACGGCTTTTCCATCGGTTCCAACGATCTCACTCAGCTGACTTTGGGCCTGGATCGTGACTCCGGTATTGTTAGCCATCTGTTTGATGAGCGCGATCCAGCGGTGAAGAAGCTGCTGAAGATGGCCATCGATGCCTGTAACGAGCAGGGCAAGTACATTGGTATTTGTGGCCAGGGCCCTTCAGATCATCCGGATCTGGCCAAATGGTTGATGGAGCAGGGCATCTCGTCTGTCTCCCTTAACCCGGATTCAGTACTGGATACATGGTTCTATCTGGCTGAGAAGCACGGCAACTAATGCCTGCTTGACCGGCCGACGATGACGCAGCACAGTAAAAAGCCCGCGAAAGCGGGCTTTTTACGTTGTGGGTTGCTGAAAGCGGCGTGTTGTTGCATGCAGACATGCTCACACCACAAGGGTTTGATTCAGTGTGTTGAGAGGGGCAGATGTTTCATCGATTGATCAGAATAATAGATCTCTATGATGGTTTGCGCATGCCAGTGAAGGTGGGCCGTAAAGAGCTGCTATTGATTCATGAAGACGGGCGGACCTGGCTAATGCAACGCCGTTGCCCCCACGCGGATTTCCCCCTGGATCGGTGTACGGTAATCAATGAACAATTGCGTTGCCCGGGGCACGGGCTGACGTTTTCTCTGCGCAGTGGCAGGTGTCAGACGGCGAACTATCAACTGGAATCATTTCGAATTGATTACGAGGGGCAGTGGCTGGGGGTAGAGGCCTGAGTGGCGTTCCCCTGGCGGTATGATTACGCTTTTCAGGGTAATCCAACAAAATCGTTGCGATTGCAAAAGTCGCGCCCAGACATTGCGACGATCAGGGCGCCTACCGAGACGCAAACACCTTTTCTTCATCCAATTCAGCCACGAATTGGTGGGCATAGCGTAGGCGCAGTTGCTTCACTTTCTTCACGTAGGCCTGGGTTTCCTTGAAAGGCGGGATGCCGCCATAGCGGCGTACATTGCCTTCACCGGCGTTGTAGGCGGCCAAGATGTGGTCAAGCTCGGTAAACTTACCTTTCAGATAAGCAATAAACTGGGTGCCCCCGGCGATATTTGCACGGGGGTCAAAGGGGTTGCTGACTTTCAGGTAGGCGGCTGTTTCCGGCATCAGCTGCATCAGACCTTGAGCGCCAACCCGGGAAATGGCATTGCGGTTGAATAGCGATTCGGCATGAATAACCGCTTTCACCAGAGCGGGGTCCACACCGAAGCGGGTGGCCGCTGTAGTGATCAGGGTGTCGTACTGATCCCGCTGGGCATTGGAAAGCGCACGCGGGATATCGGTCCAGCCTTTACGCACCGACAGGAAGGTATATTGCGGGCCGACCTGTTCCTGAGCTTGGTCAGTGAACAAAATCGTGCCATCCTTCGCGCGGTATTTATAAATACTGTCGGCGATCGCACCGTTGTTGGCGATGATGCCGCTTGCCAATAGGGCCCCGGCCAGCCAAGATCTAATTGATAAAACCCGCATTGAAGCCTGCACCCCCTTTCGGATTTCGGGTGCACCAGAATGCTTGAGGGCCCCACGAATACCTTTATTTTTTTGTTTTACCATCGATCAGTCTTAACGTTACCCCCATGATAACGCCCTTCTCTTTTCTTTCTGGCCAGCATCAGACGAATTGACCTCACTGGCCGCTAAACGTAACAAAACTGCTGGACGGGTATCATACTATTGGCTTGTGGTGCCCTAAGTGCCTTAGCGCACATTTCTGGCCGGCGCCGTCCGCTAACAAGGAGAGCAAATGTTTCCCGAGTATCTGGAGCCGTGGATGAACAGCGCCATCGCCTGGCTGGAGCTGATTTTTTTGTTATTAACCTTGCTGGTTATATTGGTTGCAGCAGGGCTTTGGCTGCAGGACCGCTTCTTTCAAAAACGTCACGCCATTCGTCGAAATTACCCGCTAATAGGGCGTTTTCGCTATTTTTTTGAGAGCCTTGGCGAGTTTTTCCGTCAGTACTTTTTCGCTATGGATCGCGAGGAGCTGCCTTTCAATCGGGCGCAACGTTCCTGGGTATACCGGGCTTCAAAAGACCTGAGTAATACCATGGCGTTTGGCTCCACCAAACAAATTGGTGCTGGGCGAGTCATTTTTATGAATTGTCCATATCCGACGCTGGAAAAAAACGCCGCTAAAACCTTGCCGCTGATGATTGGGCCCCATTGCGACGAACCCTATGCGGCGCTCAGTTTCTTTAATGTGTCCGGCATGAGCTTTGGTGCCTTGTCGCGCCCGGCGGTACAGGCATTGTCTCATGGGGCGGCTATTGCGAATTGCTGGATGAATACCGGGGAGGGAGGGTTATCACCCTATCACCTGGAAGGCGGCTGTGATGTGGTTTTTCAGGTCGGCACCGCCCGCTATGGGGTGCGAGACGCCGAGGGCAAACTGGATGACGAGCGGCTGGCTGCCATAGCCGCCCACCAACAGGTGAAAATGATTGAGATCAAGCTCAGCCAAGGTGCCAAGCCCGGCAAAGGGGGTATTTTACCCGCTGATAAAGTGACTCAGGAAATTGCGGCCGTCCGTGGCATTCCTGCCGGGCAGGCTTCCATTAGCCCCAACGGGCAGCCGGGGGTGAACAGCGCGGATGATTTGCTGGATTTGATTGCTCATGTGCGCAAAGTCAGCGGCAAGCCTACGGGCATAAAGTGTGTGCTTGGTGCCTGGTCATGGGTGGAAGACCTGTTTGTGGCTATCCATGAGCGGGGAATGGAATCTGCCCCTGATTTTATCACCATAGATAGCGGCGATGGCGGCACTGGGGCGGCACCTATGTCACTGATGGATGACGTAGGATTGTATTTAGCTGAATCCTTGCCGTTGCTGGTAGATTTACGCGACGGTTATGGGCTAACGGATCGTATTCGTATTATTGCTTCAGGAAAACTGATCACTCCCAGCATGGTGGCCTGGGCGATAGCGGTAGGGGCGGACTTCTGTGTCTCTGCTCGGGGTTACATGTTCGCGCTGGGCTGTGTTCAAGCGCTCCAGTGCAACCGCAATACTTGCCCCACCGGTGTCACAACCCATAACCCACGGTTACAAAGAGGCTTGGTGCCAGCAGAGAAATCCCAACGCGTGGCGCATTTCCATAACAATCTGGTTAAGGAAGTGGAAACCATTGCTCACTCCTGTGGCGTAACCGAGCCACGCCAGTTACGCCGCTATCATGCGCGCATGCTCAGCAGTAATGGCGAATCCATCCCGCTGGATCGTTTGTGGCCGCCGGTGGAGCCTGGCCTTTATCTGCGTGAAGGGCGGCCCAGTGAAAGGCAGCCTTTTATGCGTTGGCAGGGCATCGGCACCGGCCCGTAATTGCCAGCGCCTATAAGAGAGATCACGCGATTGTGTTGGTGGTGATTGCTACAGCCGTCACAATGTATAAAACACGAAGGAGTTTTCAGTGACCACGGAATTTGATCTTGTTGTAATTGGTGCCGGTTCAGGCGGCGTGCGTGCAGCGCGGATGGCAGCATCCCATGGCGCTAATGTGGCTATTATTGAGGAACGTTTCTTTGGTGGCACCTGTGTAAATGTGGGGTGCGTCCCTAAAAAATTGTTCTCCTACGGTAGCCACTTTCCGCAAGAGTTTGCCTTGGCGGAAGATTATGGCTACAGCGTAAAAGGGTGGGACTTTGACTGGGCCACGTTACGCGACAACAAAAGCCGGGAAATCGGCCGATTGAATGGTATCTACCAGCGTATTCTGAAACAGGCTGGGGTAACGATCTTTGAAGGCCACGGGCAAGTGCTGGGTGAGGGCAAGGTCTCAGTAGGAGAGACTGTGTTATCGGCCCGCCATATCCTTGTGGCCGTGGGAGGCAAGCCCTTCGTGCCAGATTTGCCCGGCCGTGAGCATGTGCGCATTTCCGATGATCTGTTCTATCTCGACACACTTCCCAGGCACGTTGCCGTTGTGGGCGGGGGCTATATTGCCACTGAATTTGCCGGCATCTTGCATGGCTTAGGCTGTAAGGTCACCCAAGTCTACCGTGGCGATCTATTCCTGCGCGGTTTTGATGACGATATTCGCGGCTTTATTGCCGAGCAGATGGAAGAGCAGGGCGTCACACTGAAATTCAATGCAGACATTGCCAACATTGAGAGCAGCGAGGGAGAAAAGCGGGTTACCTATAAAAATGGTGAGCGTGCGGTGTTTGATGAAGTGTTCTATGCCACCGGTCGTATACCCAAGCTGGATGATCTGTTTGCCAACGGGGCCGCTCCGGCAATGACTGACGGCGGGGCCATCAAGGTAGATGAGGGTTTTGCTACCAGTGTGCCAGGCCTGTATGCGCTTGGTGATGTCATTGATCGAGTGCAATTGACGCCGGTGGCATTGGCGGAAGGCATGTGGCTGGCAGCTCAGCTTTATGGCCAACAAAAGCCGGAATCGGCCATGGATTACCATAATATTGCCACCGCAGTGTTCAGTCACCCGAATATCGGCACGGTGGGAATGACGCAGGAGCAAGCGTTGGCCCAGGTGCCTGCGGTGCGAGTCTACAAGAGTGCGTTCCGGCCCATGCGGTACACGCTGGGTGACAAACAAGCACGCTCACTGATCAAGTTGATTGTGGACGATGCTACCGACAAGGTACTTGGCCTGCATATGGCCGGCGAAGATTCTGCGGAAATTACCCAAGGTTTTGCTGTAGCAATCAAGATGGGGGCCACTAAGGCCGATTTCGATGCCACGGTGGGGATCCACCCTACTGCAGCGGAGGAGCTGGTGACTCTGCGCCAGGGCGTACGTATTACGGCCTGATCATGAAAGCGGGTAGCGCCTCCACGCTGCCCGTTGGGGGCCGGCCAGGGGGCCTTGTGCTCGCGCCGTTCGGGCTGAATCGTTCTGGCCGAACTGATCCGGGTTTGACCAATATTCACCCATAGGGTGCGTGAAGGGGGGGATGATATTCATATAGCTGCTCAACGCGTCGTGGCAGCAAGGAGGACTTTAAGGGGCTTGCCTGTGGCGGGATACATAATCGCTGAGACACAGAGGGCACCTGAAATATATCCAAAATGAGAGCGAGCCTCTAAAGCACCGAGAGCATCAAGGTGAAATATCGTGTTTACTGTTAACGATCTTCATGACACCCGGCGAGGCAAAGCAAATAGATTTCGTCGTGAGGTGGCGTAGCCACGGTTAATTTGAGTGTTTTTTAATCGAACTGTCACTTGCGCGTGGGTGATAACGGTTTGCGAGTTCCGCCCAATGGTTATTAACCAAGTTATCCACAGTTTCTGTGGACAGTCTTCGCCGCCGTGTAAAGCAGTCACTTTGGTACTGTGAGTGGCTTTGCAGGCTGTGTATGATTCGACAACGCCGATACCTGCTGTTTAAGGAGAACAAGGAATGCGTAGAGTGGTGTTCAATCAGAAAGGGGGCGTGGGGAAATCCAGCATTACCGTCAACCTTGCCGCCATCAGCGCGTCGGAAGGCAAGCGCACCCTAGTTGTCGATCTGGATCCACAGTGTAACGCCAGTCAATATTTATTGGGCATGAAAGCGTACAGCGATGGCCATGGTCCGAAACCCAATATCGGCACCTTCTTTGCTCAAACCCTGTCGTTTCGTCTAAAAGAAAAAGATCCTCGCGATTACGTACACGCTACCCCGTTTGAGAATTTGTTTGTGCTGCCGTCGGATGGTGAACTGGGAGAGATCGAGCACATGCTCGAATCCAAGCACAAAATCTATAAGTTGCGTGGCTTGCTGAAGACCTTGTCAAAAGACTATGACGAAATCTTTGTAGATACGCCGCCAGCCTATAACTTCTACACACTATCTTCGCTGATTGCTGTGGACAGGGTGTTGATTCCGTTCGATTGCGATGCTTTTTCTCGTAAAGCCCTGTATACCTTGCTGGAAAATATTCAGGAAGCGCGTGAAGACCATAATGACGAGCTTGAAGTAGAAGGAATCGTGGTCAATCAATATCAACCCCGCGCCCGGTTGCCTCAAGAGTTGGTCGCCTCGCTGGAAGAAGAGGGGTTGCCGATCCTCACTAACAAGCTATCGAGTAGCGTGGTAATGCGCGAATCCCACGAGCAAGCCACGCCCTTAGTGAACATGCAGCCACGCCATAAGCTTACCGAAGAGTATCGCGCGTTATTCCGGGAAATCAGTGCCAATTAATCCCTTTCGACTGGAGGCCCGGCGCAGGGCCGGGCGGATTCTTCGTTCTGCCACGGCGACCCGCTGGCTGGTCCAGGCGGTATTTAATCGCTCAGATCGGCTTAAGGAGCGATTGGGAGAGACTTTCGGTGACCTGATTTTGCTGGCCTCCTTACTGCGTGACTGGGTGACAGGCCGGTACAAGAATGTTCCCTGGGGCAGCTTGCTGACGATTGCTGCGGCGCTGGTCTATTTCTTGATGCCGTTGGATGCAATCCCCGATGTGGTTGTTGCGCTGGGGCTGATGGATGATGTCGCGGTGATATCGCGTGCCCTAAAGCTAACCCGTGGTGACCTGGAACGTTATCAGCAGTGGCGCGAGGAACAAAAAATTCAATAGCCTGCTAGCAGGCTATTGAAAAGCCTCGGAGTCTTGCATAGTAATAAAGTTAAAGTAGGGGCTTTCGGGGGGAAGACATGGGTGTCTTGTACGGCAATGGGCCGCTAAAACCTGGGTATCAGGGCAAGGGCACCATCGTTTACGAGCCCTTATCTGTACTTAGTCTGTGGCAACGATTGGGTCGCTTGCGATTTGCCTGCTACCAATTTGGCGCGTCGTTTCTTGCGGCGTTATTGATTACCTTGTTCTTGCTAATGTCGGTGGAATGGTTACCACAGTGGGTGGGATGGGCCGCCGCCGCGGTGGTTTCGTTAGTGCTTGTGTTTTACCAGATGGGTCTAATGGTACGTCGTTTGCACGATATGGCCATGAGTGGCTGGTGGGTCATCCTGATTTCCGTACCGTTGGTCAATGTGCTATTTCAGCTTTATTTGTATCTGGGCGATGGTAGCAGTTTGATCAATCGCTTTGGAACACCGAACCCGCCTCCCAGTGCAGTGGTTCTTCTGGTGGGTGGTTTGTGCTGGCTTAGCAATGTATTAACCCTATTGATCGTATTGGTGGTTGCGAGTCTGGGCTGGTTTATTCCGGAGCTTCTCGAGGCCCACCTTGGCCCATATCTACCGCAGTGGGCAGAGTCGCTGGGTGAACAGCTGAAAGGCTTATGAAGTATTAGTCCCTTCCTCCTGTTTTTGCTACTTTTTATGCTATTGTCTGATGATGCGGTTTCAAGGATGAGCTGATTTGCCAACGCAATAACGTCATAACAACGCCAGTAACAACAACAATAGCGATTATTAGGGAGTAGCTATGAGAAAGCGTCTTCTGGGATCTTTCATTGCGATGATATTGCTGCCGATGCAGGGGATTGCGGCGATCAGTAATGCGGAGCTCGAGGATTTTGAATTGGCGCTGTGGAAAGTGCGTTCCGATTTCCACATGTTGACCGTGATGGTGGGCAGTAAAACCTATATATCCAATCTTGACGGCGCAATTAGCCAGGCTCAATCGGGAATGGATACTCTGCGCAGCGCTGCGGAAGGTAGCGAAGAGCGTAAACTGGTTGCTGACCTTACCCGCCAGTGGGATGTTTTTAAACCTGCCGCTCAGGGCAACACGATGGCGGAGCAAGGTTTTACCCGTACTTACACGATCCAAGATGTGAACGAAACGGCGGCGGAAATGAGCCGGCGCATTGAGGCATTCACGGGGGCCACAGAAGGCGAATACGATGATGTTCGTGCGCTTTCGGCCTACCTGCAGCGGATGACCTCAGAATACTTGAATGTCGCTGCGGATCCGGCAGGCGGCATGGCCTCTGGTGCGGATGTAAACCGTATCGAATTCAAGGATGCGGTGCCTAATTTCGAAAGTATGCTGGCAGCAGCAAAAAAAAATCATGCAGGCGATGAAGCCCTTAGCCGTGCCCTTGATCAGGCTGGTGTGAAGTGGATGTTTATCCGCGAATCCATGGTCAAGTTTTATGAGGACGCGGTGCCTTACCTCATTTACCGCTATACGAGCCAAATGGTCGAGACCATGAGCCAAGCGATCCAGCTGGCCTCCACCGATGTGGAAAAGCCCAGTTTTGGACCTGTTGAATGAGGCGCTACGAGCCAGTGTTCTAGGCTCTGGCATTAATGCGGGGGTTTTTGATGGTGATTGCGTTCAGTAAGGGCGCTTTACAATCTGTTGGGGGAGTACGGGGTGAAGAAAAGAATTCGACATAGCTTGGTCGCGGCATTGCTTCTGATGTCAATGGGGGCTCAGGCTGCAATGTCTGTCACAGAGCTGGCACTGGTTCAGGCGGATGCCTGGCGGGTTCGCATGGGCTTTCATCTGCTTTCCATACGCGGAGATAACCCGGAAGATCGCGAAGCACTGAAAGCGCTGTTGCTAGAGGGTGAGCAGCATCTGGACGCGCTTGCTGCGCAAGCGACTCCCGAGCAAAAAGATATCGCCGCACAGTTGCAGGCATCTTGGGCAGCGCTTAGCAAACGAGCGCTGGATAATCCGTTGGCCACACAGGGGTACGCGGATTACAGCGCCATGAGCGAAATCAATACGACCACTTTGGCGGTGGACGCATTGGTGAATAGTGCTGAGCCGACAGGGGAGGATCGTTATCTGGATATCACCGAGTTATCCGTGGCCATGCAACGCTTGGCCAGTGAATATGCGGCGCTGGCAGCATTTCCCTCAGCAGGCCTAAAAACTGGTACAGGGTTGCAGTCCATGGATTTTGCTGCGGAAGCTCGCGCCATTGATGAGATGTTGGATGAATTGAAAGGCAAATATGCCGGTGATAAAAAGGCCCGTGAAGTGCTGGCATTTATCGATCAGCGCTGGTCTTTTGTGCGCAAATCCATCCCGGGTATGGATGATCCGAACACGCAGAAAATCCCTTACTTGTTTTATCGTTACGCGACACAAATGGCTGAACACGTGAGTGAACTGGCCCAGCTCTAGGGCCAGCTGCAATTTGCCCCTGGCGGTGCCGCTATACTGATGAGCGCGCCGCCAGCCAGTCAGCGCTGATGCGCCAGGTATGGGAAGGCGCTTTCGACCCGGAAAAGGCGCCGGCATGCCCGCCGGGCACTTCCTCGAAGCGCTTATCTTTGCTGCCGACAAGCTGCATGATATCCCGTGCAGCGCGAAGACTGACAATATTGTCGGTAATGCCTGCAAGAGCGAGCAAATCCTGCTGAATGGATGAAAAATCTACGCTGCGGCCGCCGATGCGGATTTTGCCTTTGGCCAGACTATTGGCAAGAATCATTTTTTCGATAACCTCACGCACCACCGCACCAGGATAGTCGACCATGTCGTTAAACCACTGCCCCATGGTCATGTATTCGGTGACGTATTCCCGGTCACCGATATTGCGGATCAGATCCATGTAGGCCTGCACCACTCCTGGAGGGTTGGTCATCTTGAATCCAAGTGCCAACAGGCTGGCAGGGATATGAAATAGCTTATCGCTGAGCGGTTCAAGACGAATCTTAAACCGGTCATGGAGGTGCATGGCAGGGATAGCCGCCACCCCTAAAGCCTTGCCGAAGAAGCCACTTTTATGAAAATTCACGGGGCTGGCAATGGTAATCAGGCTACGCACCGGCGCATCATTGTGCCCGCCTAGATACATTAGACACAGTAGCCCGCCCATGCAGTAGCCCATCATATTGATGGTTTCGGTTTGCGCATGTTTTCGCACTGTTTCAACGGCAGAGGGCAGCCAGCGATTGACGTAGGTGTCCAAATTGAGGCTGCGGTCGGCATGGGAAGGCCTTCCCCAGTCCACCAGATACACCTCATAGCCACGGGCCATGAGGTAGCGGACCATGGATCGGTTTGGCATTAAATCGTAGGTCCAGCAATGAATGCCCAGCGCCGGAACCAACAAGAGAGGGACGCGATGTTTTATAGGGGAAACGGGTAAGAAACCATCGTTAATCGGGATTTCGGCCATAGGCGGTAGGGTGTAATGACGTACCGCCATAATACCGTCACGATAAACTTCATCCCACGGGCATTTATCCACTTGGATAAAACGTTGCGGGTGGCGCCGGCGCTCCACGATGTGGCCAACGGCACGCAGACTATTTTTTAACCGTGATTTGGCCATCCCAAACGACTCCTGAAAACGGGCGGTAAGCCTAACAGAGGGCAAGGCCGTTTCTATGGTAAAATAAGTAACACTTGCAGATTAGCTAACAGTCGTTAATCTTGGCCCCGAAACTTGCTGGAGACATTGGCCGCCGTGACAGAAAAAACGCTTCCGTATACACCCAAGGATTTATGTAATCGTTTCTTGGAATCTGTTCGTCACTCTGCTGTTCTGGGACTCGAAGTCATTAGCGCAACGCCGGAGAGTGTCCGGCTAAGGATGCCCTGGCGGGATGACCTGGTCGGTAACCCGGATACTGGGGTTATGCACGGCGGGGCCATTTTTGCAATGATGGATCAGGCTGGCGGCATGGCGATCACTTGCCGTAATTTCCCCACGTTTGAGATTACTCCGACAATCGACTTTCGGGTGGATCACCTGCGCAGCCCGGAAAAAGGCAAGGCGGTGGTGTGTGAAGCCACCTGCTACCGGCTTACCACCCATGTGGCCTTTGTTAGTGTAACGACCTGGGAAGAAGGCGGGGACGATGAGCCTATCGCCACCGGGCTGGCCACGTATACACGATTGAAAATTAATAAGGCAGGCACGATGGTGGGCCGATGAAAGCATTGAAAACATTGATCGATGAGTGCCGCAGTGGCAAAGCAGACTATCAGGCCTTGATCGATCGAGTACCGTACGCGCGGTTCTTGGGGATTCAGGTGCTGGCCCAGGGGGACGAACTGACGTTTGTGCTGCCCAAGCACGATAATCTGATTGGCAACCCGACGTTACCCGCATTGCACGGTGGGGCCGTGGCCGGGTTCATGGAGCAGGCCGCCATTATCTTCATCCTGCTACAAATGGGGGAGCCGAAGGTGCCAAAAACCATCGACTTCACCATTGATTACCTGCGCGCCGGATTGTTTCGTGATACCTACGCGGAATGCAGTGTGACGCGACTGGGCCGGCGCATTGCCAATGTGCATATCAGTGCGTGGCAGAAAAACCGTCAAGAACCGATCACCATTGCCCGCGCCCATTTCCTGCTGTCTGATGATGCCAGCCCAGAAATAACCGGTTGATCACAGCCCCGCTTCGGGGCTGCAATTGTGTTTACGCGCCATGGATGGCGCTGATTGTCATTCCACGACATTGTTCCTTTCACGGCATCCGCCTAGCGTTAATTGACTAAGCGTTACCAAGGATGCCTTATGAAAATAACCAAAGTTAGCACGCCGCCTAGTGATGTCAGGATCTATCAAAATTGGGACGGCCCGGGTCACGAAGACATTGAAGACAAGCTGACCCCCCAGCACATTGAAGATGTGGTGGAAATCTTCCAAACCCCCCTTACGGGACACTACAACTGGGACTATTCATCCGCTGACGGCCGAATTCGCAAATTATACCGGCTGGGCAAAGAGCTCAATTGGAATGCGGACATGGATGTGGATTGGTCCCAGACTTTTCCCAAATCCGAAGCCCCCCTTGATCAGTCGTTTAACCCTTTTAATGGTTGGTCCGTTTTTGAGTCGCTTAGCGATGAGGAAAAGCTGCGTTTCGGCTGGCACAATCTGGCCTGGACACTGGCGCAATTTGTTCACGGCGAGCAGGGGGCTTTGCTGGTGGCTTCCCAGCTAGCCAGTTGCGCCCCCTCCTACGATGCAAAATTGTATGCGGCCAGCCAAACATTTGATGAAGCTCGGCATGTGGAAGTGTTTACCCGTTACCTGCAGGAAAAGGTCGGCATTTTCTATCCGGTGAACCCCAACCTAAAGTCGTTACTCGACAAGATTCTTTCTGACCCTCGCTGGGATCTGAAATTTATCGGTATGCAGATCATTATCGAAGGGCTGGCACTGGCTGCGTTCAATACCCTGAAGATGACCGCACAGGACCCACAGTTAAAGCAGATTATCCATCTGGTGATTCGCGACGAGGCACGGCACGTTACCTTTGGTGTCAATTACTTAGAGAGCTTTGTTGAGACTTTAACTGAAGAGGAAAAAGAGGAGCGTGCGCAGTTCGCCTTTGAGGCCTGCGTGGTGATGCGAGAGCGACTGATCAGCACCGAGGTATTCGAGGAGTTTGGTTGGAATGCGGACGAAGCCCGTGAACAAGTGTTGTCGTCTACTATCATGGCGCAGTTCCGCAATCTGTTGTTCACCCGGATTATGCCGAACTTGAAGCGCATTGGCTTACTGACTGAATCCGTACGTCCCCGTTTTGAGGAGCTCGGGATTTTGCAGTTTGAAAATCTGGTGGATGATGGCCAGATAGACTGGGCAGAATTGTCCAAGCCGCTTTATGATGAAGCCTCTTGAACTGACTCAAGAATGAGCGAGTTACCCACCGGCCGGGCCAATGCCCGGCCGGTGGCGTTATAGGCTTGCAGCATGGCTTGCCTGCCCTTTTCCAGCTTATTGGGGCCACTGCGGGCGAGGCCGTCAATGGCAATAGTCACCAAATTGGGTCGCGTTGGGGGGTGTAATGCTGAGCTGTTACGGGCACGCCAGGGGGAGCGGGACTGCAAATGGTGATAAAGTACGCGCTCTGCGAGGTAGGTGGCAGCTAATCCATGCCGATCGGCGATGCCGCCATCCCAGTAGTAGTTCTTGCCAATGCGAGCGGGCTGAAACAGCAGAGGAACTGCGCAGGACGCGTATACAGACTCGACCAAATTGCCGCTCCGTAAAACGTGCGTACGCCGGCTTCTGCCATGCCAGGCAGAGACCGCTAGTGGGGCTAGGGTATGTTCCATGCGCTGGATGGGCAGCAGAGCTGCTAGCATTGTGCGAAAGGATTGCCCAGATAACAGTCCCAGACCTGGGGAAGGATCCCAGAATTGTGCGCGATCCAAGCCAAGCAGGGTATCTTCGATGGCGTTGACGCTGGCACCGGACGCCATGCAGCCGCCCACCAGCGCTCCGGCACTTGAGCCACAAAAACGGGCAGGTTGCAGGCCATGGTCGAGCAGAGCGCGCACGGTGCCAAAATGGGCAAAGAAGCCGAAAAAACCGGATGACATGGCCAAAGTGAACGGTGCTTTTGCCAACCAGTCCGCCAGCAACTCGTGATGATGGCCACCCTGCCGTGGCGTGTGCTCCGCCACCCCTTGAATCGGAATTTTTAATGTCACAGCTTAGCCCTTCCTCTGAAATCGCTGGCAAGCCTACCTCGCACACCTTCAGTCATACAATGTTATTGACCGCCGTAGCGGTTACCGCGCTAGGGCAGACGCTGGTGTTTACATTGCTGCCCTCACTGGGACGTGCTACCGGTATGACGGAAATGCAGGTAGGGCTAATCATCAGTTGCTCCGCGTTAGTGTTCGCCTTAGCCAGCCCGGTCTGGGGTACTTTGAGTGAATCCCTAGGGCGCAAGCGGGTAATGGTGATCGGTTTGTCAGGCTACTCGCTAGGAACCTTGTCGTTTGCTGTTGTTTTTGATCTCGGGTTACGAGGGGGGCTGGTGGGTATCGGGCTGGTGGCCGCGCTGGTGCTCAGCCGTATGCTACAGGCCGCCATAATGGCGGCTACTCCGGCGGCGGCGGCTGCGTATACCGCTGACATTACCACTCCAGCCCAGCGCACTCAGGGCATGGGCCGGATCGGTGCGGCGAATAATGTTGGCACCGTCGTCGGCCCGGTATCCGGCGGCATACTGGCCACGGTTGCACTGGTGTTTCCACTCTATGGAGTGGCTGCGTTAACGGCGCTTATGGCGATTAGCGTGGCACTTTGGCTGCCGCCATCACCGCATCGGCCAACAACCAGAACCGTGCCGTTACGTTCGGTGTTACGCCACGGGCTGGCAGCCTATGCGGATCCGCGTTTGCGGGACCTGCTATTGGTGGGGGTCATGCTGTTCATGAGTTTCGCGCTAATTCAGCAAACCCTGGGTTTCCTGTTCCAGGACCAGTTTCAGATGAGTCCGGCGGAAGCGGCCAGAGCCTTGGGTTTGACCATGATGATGGCGGCACTGACGTCATTGTCCGGGCAACTCATCGTAGTGCAGTGGTTAAAGGCCCCTGCGACCCTGTTGATCGCCCTTGCGGTGCCCAGCATCGGCGCCGGTGCGATCATTCTTTGGTTGGCGGAGGCCGAGGCCTTGATGAGTGGCGCGGTGATGTTGGTGGGCTTGGGCCTTGGCTTTGGCATGCCGGCGATCATGTCGCTGGCCAGCCTGCGAGTGCCGACGGAAGAGCAGGGGCGGGTGGCGGGCCTGGCCAGTGCCTGCCCGGCACTGGGCTTTATTGTCGGGCCACTGGTGGGCACGGGGCTATACACGCTGGACCAGCGTTGGCCGTACCTGTTAGTGATTACGCTATTGGCCCCCATGTCGGTTCTGGCATGGCGGCTGGCTCGCAAGGCCTGACCCGGGATCTCGAAAGCCTAGGCCTGCGAGGATAAGGACTGCCACAGGTGTGCGGCCACCGGTGCCCGCCACGGCGTGAAGTCTGCCAACCAAGCCCGGGTGGCACTGGCGGTCGGTCGCTCAGGCTGGCCAAGCAGCCGCTGCAACGCTTTTTGTACCGCCGCGTCGCCATGCAGGCTGCCGTCCAAGTAGCCGTAGCCCCTTAGCAAGGTGTAATTAACGCTCCAAGGGCCCAAGCCGCGAATCTCCAGCAAGGTGCGCTCCAATTGCTGTGTGTCCGCGCTGGCATTTAATGCGTCCGGCAAAAGCTGCTGGTTGAGACACAGCCTTGATACGGCCAGCAACGTATCGGCTTTTGTGGCAGAAAACCCCACGCTGCGTAGAGTCTCAGGGGTTAGCAAACTGACTGTGGCGGCATCCGGGTAACAGTTCAGGCCGGCATGGCTCGCGGGGTTCGCCCGCTGGATGAAGCGTCGGCGAATCGCCGTGGCCGCACTAACGCTAATCTGTTGCCCAATAATGGCCCAACTGAGCGCTTCATAGGGTGTTGCCGATTGCGGTACCCGTAGCCCCCTTTGTCGCTGCACCAGTGCGCCCAAGGGATGTTCCCCGCTGATTGCGTTTTCGAATGTCTTCACAGGTTGATCCAAACCCAGCATGGCACGCGTTTGGCCGGTCAGGGCCGTGGTGGTGATGTCTGTGGCGCTGGTGATGACGTGGCCAGTTTGGTTGAAGTCCATTTCCAGAACACAGGGCCGATTATTGAGCATAATGGCTTTGTGCAGCGTGTGGGTGCCTACCCGCTCGGAGACGGCTTGAGTATCACGGCCATGAAACTGAAGGAAGGCGCGCACATTAAAAGGCACGGGCAGCGGCAGCTTTACCGTTGACACTTGTGGCTGAGCTCCCGTTCGCGGTCGAGTAAAGCGGCTTTGCGGTCAACACCCCAGCGGTAGCCAGACAGCCCGCCATCAGTGCGCACAATACGATGACAGGGGACCAAAACAGCCAGCCGGTTACTGGCGCAGGCCTGGGCAACAGCTCGGGCGGCTGTAGGCTTGCCAAGTTTTACTGCCAGTGCCTGATAAGACAGGGTTTGGCCTGTGGGAATCGTCTGTAGTGCCGCCCAGACTTGTTGCTGGAAGGCGGTCCCTCGAATATCCAAAGGCAGCAGCAGATCACGAGGTGCTTGAGTAATCTGCTGCGGGTCGTCGATCAGGGTAATGACCATGGCAACGCGCTGATCAAACTCACTATTACCCGGCAGCAGGGTGGCGCCACTGAATTCCTGTTCGAAACCCTGCAGTAACACGCTGGGATCATCCCCTATGGTGACGGCACAGATGCCACGCTCGCTTTCTGCCACCAGCACAGAGCCGAGTGAGCTTTCGGCGATGGCAAAGCGAAGTGCCAAGCCTTTACCTGCTTGTCGATATTGGCCCGGTTTCATGCCAAGGGTGTTGCCAGCGACGGCATGTAGGTGGCTAGTCGAGTCAAATCCGGCCAAGTGAGCCGAGTGGGTCAATGACTGTTGATAGCGGAGCTGCTGTTGCGCTCGCCGTCGGCGAATGGCGACACCGTACTGGTGCGGTGAAATGCCGGCAACCGCTTTGAATTGGCGTTGCAGATGATGAGCGCTCCAGCCCGATTGCGCCGATAACTCCGTGAGCGTGGGTTTTCGTTCGGCCGCTTCAATCAATCGACATAGCGCAATCACTGTGGCTGTTGATGGCGAGGCGATATCTCCAAGTGGATGGCAGCGGCGACAGGGTCGGTAGCCATTCTGAATAGCCTGTACGGGGGTGTCGAAGAGACGAACATTTTCATCGCGAGGACGTCGCGATGGACAGATAGGCAAGCAGAAAATTCCCGTCGTCAGCACACCATAAACAAAGTTATCTCCCGGCAAGGGGGAGTGGTCTTTGATGGCTTGTCGCCGTTGTTGCTCGGTGCTCATGGCTGTATTCAGACCTGTTTCCATATGTGCTACCCGCAGTATGAAGGGGAATGAGACTGACTGGGAGCATCGCGGAAACCAGGGTGAGTGAGCATCCAAAAAGTTGCGATTACATTGATAAAACGATGCGCAGGTAGAGGAGGAAAGGGACGAGTAAAGAGGTGAGTAAGTGCAATGGCGGTGGGTGCGAACCCACCGCCATCAGCCTGCTGATATTACTTGGTGTAAGGTAGCAATGTCAGCTCAACGCGACGGTTTTGCTGGCGACCATTGGCGCTGCTGTTGCTGGCAATCGGCTGGGTTTCACCAAAGCCAACCGCGTCCAGGCGAACTTGCTCAACCCCGAAGGCGGACAGCTTGTTGAAGACCGCTTGAGCCCGTTGCTGGGAAAGCAGCAGGTTGTAGCGGTCGCCACCGGTGCTGTCGGTGTGCCCGGCCACCTGGATCATGGTGGATTTGTACTCCTTGAGGACTTCCGCCACGGCTTCCAGTACCGGATCGAAAGAGGGCTTCACGTCGGTGCTGTCGGTAGCGAATGTCAGGTTGCCCGGCATGTTCAGAATAATATTCTCGCCATCACGGGTAACCGATACCCCGGCCCCTTCGAGCTTCTGGCGTAGCTTGGCTTCCTGGACATCCATGTAGTAACCCACGCCGCCGCCGGTGACCGCGCCGATCCCAGCACCTGCTAGGGCGCGCTCTTTACGTTGCTTGGCGCTATCGGAAGTGGCAATACCGATCAGGGCGCCCGCTACCGCACCAATGGCCGCACCAGAGGTTGCTTTCGAGGTTTGTTTTTCCCCTGTGTAAGGGTTAACCGTGCTGCAGCCCGTAACGGCAATGGCACTCGCGAGAGCAAGAGACCCGGCAAATCGTTTCATGAAAGCTCCTTGAGGTTCGATATCATATTGGTTTTTTACTGGTCTAGGACTGAATGAACCATAGCGGTACTATAAAAGCTGGTAAAGTGCTGGCGTCATAGTGCTTCAAATTTGATCATACTGTTACAGGACATCGCTTGAGTATTAAGCATTTTTCTCCGCCGTCACTGGCAACAATGGACCGATTACTTGCCCTGCCACGACGCTATTTCGCGCCCCGGTTATTTGGGGCTGAACATGTGAGCTTGCAGCGGCCGGCGTTGTTTGTGGGTAATCATGGCCTGTATGGGCTGATCGATTCGCCGCTTTTTTTGCTGGAACTATATCGGGCAACGGGGGTGTTCCCCCGGGCGCTGGGGGATCGATTGCATTTTCGTGTGCCGGGCTGGGGTGCACTGGTTAAATATTGGGGTGCGGTGGAAGGGAACCCGGATAATTGCACCGCGCTAATGCAGTCTGGTCAGCCCGTGCTGGTATTCCCCGGTGGGTCACGGGAAGTGGCCATGCGTAAGGATGAAGTACACAAGCTGGTATGGAAAAACCGGACTGGGTTTGCGCGTTTGGCGATTGAGCACGGCTACGACATTATCCCGTTTGCCTCGGCGGGTTGTGATCAGGCCTACCGTGTTTTGATCGATGGCAGTGACTTCCAACAATCAAGGCTTGGTCGCACCCTGCTGAAATCGTCCCGCGTGGACAAGTTACTGCGCGGTGGGGATATGTTTATGCCCTTAAGCCGTGGCGTGGGCCCCACCCTGGTACCGCGGCCGGAGCCGCTCTGGTTCCAGCTCGGCGCACCGATTTCCACCGCGCCCTGGGCTGGCAAGCAGGGTGACGCTGACGCCCGCTGGGCAGTGCGGGAAATCGTGGCTGAATCCATTGAATCCATGCTGCTTTCACTAAATCAGGAACGCTCTGAGGCTCGCCAACAAGGCTGGCGCCGTTGGTTGCTAAAGCCCTGAAGCCATTACCCCCCTTCCTTACTCTGCGCAAGTCACTCCTTTGTCATAAATAGTCCATTCAATGTCCTGCTACGCCAGTGAAAGCGAAGCGTGTCAGGGCTACTATTGAATGAAACTAAGGAGTGCATGCATGCGACGCTGGAATGGCTGGGGTAACAGCAATAACCACTATCCGTTAAAACCGTCTGGGCTGGCGTTTGTCCAACAACGGCTGGGGCGTGCAGAACCGTTACCCGATGCGGAGATGACGGCGGTTGTCGCGAAGGTGCCTGCCTCCCGGTTACCTGAGCATCCTGGTGTGGACACTCACCCGGAAATCCGGCTTCGCCATGCGCGAGGGCAAAGCCTGCCAGATTGGCTGGCCATGCGCTCCGGTGAGTTTGAGCGTTTTCCTGATGGGGTCGCTACCCCCGCCAGTAGTGAGGACGTACGCGAGCTACTGGACTGGGCTCTGGAGCAGGGAATTACCGTGATTCCCTATGGTGGTGGCACCTCCGTTGCCGGCCACATCAATCCCCCTGAAAGTGATGAGCCGGTTTTGACCCTAAGCCTAGCAGGCATGGACCAGCTCATTGATTTGGATACCGAAAGCCAAATTGCGACCTTCGGCGCCGGAACACCAGGCCCAATGGTGGAACAGCAACTTAATGAAAGGGGTTATATGCTGGGGCATTTCCCCCAATCCTGGGAGCTCTCCACCATCGGCGGTTGGGTTGCCAGTCGATCCAGCGGCCAACAGTCCATGCGCTACGGCCGTATCGAGCAGATGTTCGCGGGCGGCAGGGTGGAAACCCCTAAGGGCACCCTGATCATCCCAACCATGCCTGCTTCCTCAGCAGGGCCGGATCTACGCGAAATTATCCTCGGCTCGGAAGGACGAATGGGGGTAATTACTGAAGTCAAAGTGCGAGTAACACCGTTGCCAGAAACGGAAAGTTTTCAGGTTGCGTTTGCCCCGGATTGGGAGACTGGCAAAGAGCTGGTGCGCAAGATGACTCAGGCGAAGATTCCTCTGTCGATGCTGCGCCTGTCCAATGCTGAGGAAACGCGCACCCACCTGATGCTCGCTGGCCACGAAAAACTGGTCGGCATTTTGCATAGGTATCTTGGCGTGCGCGGTTGTGGCGAAAGTAAATGCATGATCACCTTCGGGGTGACGGGCGATAAATCCCCGGCACGTCATGTGCTGAGCCAAGCACGCAAACGCATTCGCCAAGCCGGAGGTGTGATGGTCGGTACGTTGCTGGGTAAAAAGTGGGAAGAGTCCCGTTTCCGTTCCCCGTACTTGCGTCACGGCTTGTGGGAACACGGGTACGTGGTGGATACGTTTGAAACGGCGGTGGACTGGAATCGGGTCACCTCTGCGGTGGAGACCATGGAGAAGGCGGTGCGTGATAACGCCGGTGATGGCGAGCAGGTGCACGTATTTACCCATCTGTCACATCTGTACTCGCAGGGTTCAAGTATCTATACCACCTATGTTTTCCGCTGTTCAGACAGCTATGAAAAAACCTTGGCGCGCTGGCGCGTGCTCAAAGAAGCTGCCAGTAATGCCATTGTGGCGAGCGGCGGCACCATCAGCCATCAGCATGGCGTGGGTCGGGATCACGCCCCTTGGCTACACTACGAGAAAGGCGAGCTGGGCATGGCGGTATTGGATCGGCTGGTGAATCACTTCGATCCTCAGCACCGCCTTAATCCAGGTTGCCTGATCGAGAACGCTCCGCGAACGATTCGATAACGGCTACACAGGGAGGATCTTATGCTCGGCCAACGCCGCACGCTGACAGAATTAGCCACACCGACAGCGCCACAAGCCCCACACTGGGACCTGATCGTCATTGGCGGCGGCATTACTGGCGCGGGCGTCATGCTGGAAGCGGCCCGGCGCGGCCACCGCGTGCTGTTATTGGAGCAGACTGACTTTTCTTGGGGCACCTCCAGCCGTTCTTCGAAGATGGTGCACGGTGGTCTGCGCTACATTGCCCAGGGTGACATCACCCTGACGCGGCACTCTCTGCTTGAGCGCGAACGGCTGCTGAATGAGTTGCCGGGCCTGGTAGAGCGGGCCACCTACCTGTTCCCGTTACGCAAAGGGGTCTTCCCCGGGCGTTGGCCCATGAAGATGGTGCTGTGGCTATATGATTTTCTGGCGGGTATCCGCGATCATCGTTACCTGAACCGCAAGCAGCTACTGGAACGAGTACCCGGTTTGCGGAATCAAGATCTCACCGGTGCCATGTGTTACACCGATGCCCTGACCGATGATTGTCGTTTAGTGATGCGTACTTTGTTGGAAGGCGCCCGGCATGGCGGATTGGCACACAATTACGCTCGCGTTGTTCAAGCCGAGCGGAGTGAGCAGGGCTTCGCCGTTGCCGTGGAGGACCGTGTTAGTGGCGAACGGGTAACCCTCAGCGCGTCGGCAGTGGTGAGCGCTACGGGGGCCTGGGCCGATCGTTTTTCTGGTGCTGAGGCTCGGGTGCGGCCATTACGCGGCAGCCACCTGTTTATCGATCCCGCCGTATTGTCGGTGAACGACTGCCTCACAGTGATGCATCCCGATGACGGCCGGCCGGTGTTCGTATTCCCTTGGGAAGGCGTCACTTGTGTGGGCACGACGGATCTGGATCATCCTGAGGACATGGATATTGAGGCAGCGGCCAGTGACCGCGAAGTGGTATATCTTCTCAAACTCATTAATACCCAGTTTCCAGGCTGCAATGTGACCCGCGAGAATATCTATTCCACCATTGCCGGGGTGCGCCCGGTGATTGCCTCTGGTAAAGGTGTAGATCCGTCCAAAGAGCGCCGGGACCATGCTGTTTGGGGCGACAACGGCATTGTCACGGTGAGTGGCGGCAAGCTGACGACGTTCCGTTTGATTGCACTGGATGCCTTGTTGGCTACCGGATTAATCGATGATGGCGAACATCGCCGCAGTCAGAAAAGCAAAGCCTCAAGCTTTGCTCCACTGGAAAATGCGCCCCACGCGGTGGAGGCCTTCTTGCATGCGGATCAGTCGAACCCGGCATTTATCCAGTGGGTTTTGGACCATGAATCCGTTGTGCACCTAGACGACTTAATGCTGCGCCGCACGAGGTTAGGGCTGCTAAAGCCTGCAGCAGGTATAGCCGCGCTGAACGGGTTACGCCCGCAAATCCAGCAAACCCTGGGCTGGGATGATGCGCAGTGGGATAAGGAGCTTGTTCGCTATAGGGGTATCCATCAGCGATTCTATAGCGTACCCGCCCCAGCCAGTAAGGGCGATGCCACAGAGACCGTTGAGGCTGATGGCGCTCCTGGGCAGCAGGCAAGATAATGGACGACCCGCTGGTACTGGCGCTGGATCAGGGTACACAGAGTGCCCGGGCCATGTTGTTTAACCGTAAAGGTGAACTGGTTGCCCGCTATCAGCAGCATATTGAACCCTACTTTTCTGATAAACCAGGCCAAGCAGAACAGCACGCCGATTATTTTTGGGAGCAGCTTGGGCTGGCGTGTCAGGGTTTATGGCAACAGCACGAGCCACTGAAACACCGTGTTATAGCGGTGGCGTTGACCACCCAGCGGGCCTCGGTGGTGTGCCTTGATGATAATAAGCAGCCGCTGCGCCCGGCGATTATATGGTTGGATCAACGCCGAACAGATTCCATTCCTCGGCTACCCTGGTGGCTGGCTACGCCAGTAACGATGATGGGCCAGAGTGAAACACTCCGGCAGTTCCAGGCTAAGGCCGAATGCAATTGGCTGGCCGTGGATGAGCCGGCAATTTGGCAGCAAACCCGACACTTTTTACTGCTTTCCGGCTATTTGAATTACCGGCTTACCGGGCAATTGCGCGATTGCACCGCGTCCCAAGTCGGCTACATTCCCTTTGATTACAAAGGGCGCTGTTGGGCGCCGCCCCATGACCTTAAGTGGAAGGCGTTGCGGGTACACCGCGAACAGCTCCCCGAACTGGTCGAGCCTGGCAAAACGCTGGGAACCATCACAGAGCAAGCCTGCCAAGCCACCGGCATCCCCGAAGGCTTGCCATTGATTGCTTGCGGCGCAGACAAGGCCTGCGAAGTGCTTGGTGCCGGGGCGTTTACACCGGAAATCGGCAACCTCAGCTACGGCACCACAGCGACCTTCAATACGTGTAATGAGCGCTATGTGGAGCCTATTACTTTTGTCCCGGCCTACGGGGCGGCGGTGCCTGATCGCTATAATTCCGAGATCATTGTTCAGCGCGGCTACTGGATGGTGAACTGGTTCAAGCGAGAGTTTGGGCAACAGGAAGTACAACAGGCTGAAACGCTTGGCGTGGCTGCTGAAACGCTTTTTGAAGCCTTGTTGGAACAAACGTCACCGGGTGCCATGGGCTTGATGCTGCAACCATTTTGGAACCCTGGTGTGCGGATTCCTGGCCCGGAAGCGAAAGGAGCGATTATAGGGTTTGGCGATGTGCATACCCGTGCCCACCTGTACCGCGCAATTATTGAAGGTATTGCCTATGCGCTGCGCGAGGGCAAAGAGCGACTGGAGAAGCGCAACCGCATTGCGGTGACCTCCCTGCGTGTTTCTGGGGGAGGGTCGCAAAGCGATGCGATCATGCAGATCACTGCAAACATCTTTAATTTACCGGCGATTCGACCTCACACCACGGAAACCTCCGGGCTGGGGGCGGCCATCAATGCGGCGGTGGCTCTGGGCCTGCATCCGGATTATCCCTCGGCGGTGGCCGCGATGACCCGTGCCGGTGATACCTTTTTGCCTGATGCAGCAATCGCGCACCATTACGACGACCTTTACCGTGGCGTGTACCTGAAGCTTTATCCCCGGCTGGCGCCGTTATATCGCTCTATTCGGCGTATTACCGGTTACCCGGCACGGGTTTAGTGCCGTCCGAGCTGCGGCCTGTGGTCTTGATGTGAGCGAAATCCCGAAAGCGACGAATGTTGGGGGCGCATTGACACAGCAGTTCAGCGTCGAGACCGTTATGGACTCGTTGACGCTATTTGCGGCAGTGGGCTCAGTCACGCTCCGCACCTTCCCTGTTTTCTGATAAGGAGTAGCATTGATGCGCGTATCGGAACTGGCAAAACACGCTAAAACCACAGCTGAAACGGTTCGCCACTATACCGATATTGGTTTGCTGGCTCCCAGCCGCGACAGCCATAATGGCTATCGCTATTACCGCGCTGAGGACGTGCGGTTGTTACGCTTTGCGCTAAAAGCTCGCTCTCTGGGCTTTACCCTCAGCGATATTCAGTCGCTGATCCAGGCATCCCGTGAAGGGGAGACGCCTTGCGGCCAGGTTCGCACTTTAATTGAAGACCGGCTAAATCAGGTAGAAGCCCGAATTGCTGAGCTGCAGGCACTTAGTGTCCGCATGCGTGATGCCATGGAGGAATGGCAGGGGGCACCGGATTGCCGGCTGGATGATGGCCGAGTGTGCGGGCTGATTGACTCATTTGCAGGGGAATGAGGATTCAGAGTCGAGTCTCTTTTATCAACTCAATAACCTGCCCGGTGTAGTTGGGCAGGCTATTGAGTTAGCAGTGAGGAAGCAGGTTAATTTTGCTGGGTTTTGCCTGCCACCTGTTGTGAGGCCTTTTTCTTATCGGCCTTTCCGTTACCTTTGTTGTTCTTTTGCTCGGCTTTATCCTCTGCTTTATTCTCAGCCGCTACCTTTTCGGCGGCCGCCTCGGCGCGAGCTTCAGCCTTCTTCTCTTCCTTGGCTGCGTCCTCTTTCACCAAGCCGAGAATATACCAACCCGCTTTAGGTTCCGGGCTTTCTTCAGCAGAAAATACTGAGATATGCTCGCGGGGATCGATGGCAAATAATGGCCAAACTTGGCGTCCTGGTGTTTCGTTGTAAGCTTGAAAACTAAACTCTTCGCTCAGCCGTGTTTTACGAATTTCTGCGCCTTGGCTGAGCAGGCTGGCCAGGCGGGCATAGGTCATGTCAGGAGCGAATAGGGTGGCGCCGCGGTGCTCCGGAGCTACCTCATGCTTCACTTCCTTTTCCGTTTTTTGCGTGGGTAGGCTGAAGATGTTTTGCTCTCCGAATTCCAGCCGATAGCGCATGGTTGCCATTGTGTTGAGCTCTCGCCGAGGGCTTAAGCCCAACAGTTTTCCATAGCCAACCAGATCCAAATATTGGTCAGCATGCTGCGAGACGGGGTTCCCATAAAAGGTTCCCAGCCCTTCCATTCGGGCAGAACGGATAGATTCCCAACTGGAATCCGTGACCACTACCGGGTATTGGTTCTTCTGCAAGGCAGCGCCAATGGCCCGGGCCACCGGGTTAGCGCCTATAATCAGAAAGCCGCGTGGCGCCGGTTCTGCTACTTTCAACAGGCGAGCCAGCGGGCGAGCGGTGAGACTCTGTAACGCCACCGTGCCGATAATCACCATGAAGGTAAGTGGCACCAGTTTTTCGGCACCGGGAACACCGTTTTGCTGCAACCGTTCGGCGAACAGGGCCGAGATCGCCGCGGCGACAATGCCCCGTGGTGCAATCCAGGCGAGCAGTGACTTTTCGCGCCAATTCAGTGACGAACCCAGGGTGGATACCCATACCGACAGTGGCCGGGCAACGAACTGAATAATCACTAACACTGCAAGCGCAGTAACACCGAGCTGGCTGAGTTCGCTCATTTCCAAACGTGCGGCAAGCACGATAAAGAGGCCGGAAATTAGCATCACCGAGAGGTTTTCTTTGAAGTGGAGAATGTCGTCGGTGCGCACTCCTTTACGGTTTGCAAGCACAATCCCGGTAGCGGTAACCGCCACCAACCCGGATTCCTCGCTCAGACCATTGGCCAAGACGAATTCACCAATGATGGATGACAGGACCAGAAAGCTACGCAGATATTCAGGGACCAGATGCCGGCGTAACAGTTCCGCCAACCCAAAAGCCACCACACACCCGATAGCTGCGCCTACCCCAATGGTTTGGAAGAACAGCCATAAAGTGTGTAGCACGGCACCATCTTGGCCGCTAGCCACTACCAACTCGTAGGCTAATACAGCGAAAATAGCACCCAGTGGATCGATAACAATGCCTTCCCAGCGAAGCAATCGAGATACGCTGCTCACTGGGCGGACACTGCGTAGTAGAGGAACAATAACGGTTGGGCCTGTCACCACGACCAGTGCCCCGAACAGCAAAGCGAGGCCCAGGGGGAGTTTTAGCAACCACCAGGCGGAGACCGTAGCGATGCTCCAAGTGACCAGCGCACCCCAAGTCACTAGCCGGCGAACGGTTTTTTCCAGGCCGCGAATCTCATCAAAGCGCAGCGTCATGGCGCCTTCGAAAAGAATAATGGATACCGCCAAAGATACACCGGGCAGCAGCAAATCACCGAACAGTTCTTTGGGCTGCAATATGCCAAAAAGCGGGCCAAACGCCAGGCCCGTCAATAGCAGCGGCAAGATGGCGGGAAGCTTGATTCTCCAGGAGAACCATTGGCAGAGGAAGGCGACCACAGTGATAATGGCTAACTGGAAAGGGACACTTAAATCCATGAAGTTCCTAGGTGATTAGACGGTTCCACAACCCTCGTGTACGCCACTATCCATCGGGCGGCAGGACAGGATGTAGCTCGCGACAGAGTGGGGTCGGAGATGATTTCCCTGCCGCGCGTTGGCGCATTATGCCTGATTGTTCGAGCCGGTAAATGCGTATTCTGGCTGAGGCAGCGTCTTAGTGTACCGTGGCTGTTCCTGTTGAGCGCCATGATAGCTAGTGCCGCGTAACGGATTTTTTATAATAAACCCGGCTTAGGTTCAGCCAGTAACTGAAAGCCCACAGCGATTACGTTACCATCCTGCCCGATCATGTGTTCACTCGGGCTTGGAGAATATACCTTGCATCAGGCTTGATTCATGACTGATTGTCGGACCTCGTAACTGTATCAGGATCTTCCATGCAAACTCTTTCTCCCAGCCGCTTGGCATTTCTGCTTGCCTCGCTGGTGGCGCTGGGGCCATTGGCCATTGATACCTATTTGCCCGCATTACTGGCCATGTCCAGGCATTTTGCGGTGGAAATCCATGCGGTCGAAGTATCAGTAAGTGTCTATGTGCTGGGTGTGGCGGCAGGCCAATGGTTGGGCGGGCCGCTTTCTGATCAGTTTGGCCGCAAGGCGGTAGCCTATGTGGGGCTGTGTTTGTTCATTCTCGGCTGCCTAAGCATCCCGCTGTCATCCAGTATCGACATGCTCTATGTGCTGCGTTTCTTACAAGCCCTGGGCGGCGGTGCCACGGTGGTGATTGCTGCCGCCTCGGTGCGAGACCATTTCACAGGTAAGGAGGCAGCTAAGGTCATGACCACGATCGGTCTGGTCATGCTGATGGCGCCGCTACTTGCTCCAGCACTGGGGGCGCTGCTGCTTAAGCTTTTGGGTTGGCAGAGCATTTTCTACATGCTGGCCCTTTATGGGCTGATGCTGTTCGGTATTGTGCGATTTATGCTGCCCAGTGTGGCGGTGAAGCCCAGTAGCGAGCCTCTGCGCCAACGCATGTTCCTGGCCTATGGCCGGGTATTGCGTAATCGCCCGGCCATGGGTTTTATTTTGGCCAATGGCCTAGCGTTTGCGGCCTTATTTACCTTCATTACCGATGCGGCGTTTCTTTACATGGAGTATTTCCGCATTAGCCCGGAAGCGTTTCCACTGTATTTCGGGGCCAACGTAGTAACCATGCTGGGCATGAACCGGTTGAATGTCTTGTTGCTGCGCCGCTATAGCAGCGCCTCAATTATGCGCGTGGCGCTGGCGCTACAAATGACCGCGTGTGTGACGCTGCTGGTGTTAGCGTTAGCAGGCTTGCTGACCTTGTGGTTGGTGGTGCCGTTAATCATGGTGGCGGCCGGCATGGTGGCACTGATCATGCCCAACGGTATCGCCAGCTTCCTGGACTTGTTTGACCGCGATAGTGGTGCTGCCACTGGCTTGAACGGCGCCTTGCAATTTTTGCTCGCGGGTCTTATTGGCATCGTGCTCGGCATACTTCACGACGGCAGTACGCTGCCCATGACCGTTTTGATGGCCGCCAGTAGCGTGGCCGCTTGGGGTGCCTTTTCGTTAGTGGCTCGTCGCTGATGCTTTGGGCATCAGCGGTGGTGCCAGCAAAGCGGCTAGCGTGACTAGAGCGGCGATACTCCAGGGCAGTAGCAGCCAGGCGCTTAGCGGTAGCCGGCTGTCGAACAGGCCCATACCCAATGGAATCAATGCGGCCAGATGAATCAAATTGGCTAATAGCGCCGCACCACCGAACAGATAGAACGCCTGTAGTGCCGCGGTCTTACGCAGTAAGGCACGGCGCCCGCCAATAACCACCAGCAAGTGATTATCACGCCGCAAGGTATCGGTCATCGCCAACAGTGCGGCCATAAGCACCAGCAATGCGGCCAGTAACAGCAATACACCCACCACAAAAGCGGCACGGCTAGCCTGGCCAATGATGTCCTGGAGCGTGGCGAGAATGGCATTCACGTCCAGCAGGCTGATCTGTGGAAACTCTTGCACCAATCCACCCAGTTCCGCCTGTTGTTTTTCGGGCAGGAAAAAGCTGGTAATCCAGGTGCGGCCCTGGGCTTTCAACGTGTCCGGCGAGAAGATGAAATAGAAATTGGGCGCAAAGCTTTCCCAGTCCACCTCTCGCAGGCCCACCACGGTAGCATTGATAGCCGGCCCGGCGCCGGTAAAGGTGAGTGAGTCGCCCAACTCAAGGCCCAGTGATTCAGCCAATTTGGTTTCCACCGTGACCTCTTCCGGACCGGTTGCCCAGCGGCCATGCGTAAGCTTGTTGCTCTCGGGCAGGTGTGCAGCTTCGGTAAGCGATAGATCCCGGTTTAGGGCCCGCTCGGCCCGGTCTTGTTCTTTGGTAACGGCGTCGCGCACCGGCTCATCGTTAATCCCAGTAAGGCGCGCCCGAACTACCGGATAGAGCGGCTGGGATTCACTGTTATGGTCCGTAAGCCAGTTCTTGAAATCGTCAAGATCCTGATCAAACAAGTTAATGACGAAATAGTTGGGGGCTTGCTCAGGCAATGTTGCTCGCCAGTCACCGAGCAGCTCGCGCCCAGTCTGAACCGACAGAGACAACACGGAGAGAGAAATAATCAGCGCGGCTAACAAGGGTAGGGTAGCCGCTTTGCGGCGGCTGAGCCTGCGCAAAGCAAGCCGGCCAGGCAGGCCAAGCCGGGCACTGAAGCGGTCCATCAGCATTACCAGCGGCCACAGGATCATCGGCAAGCCGAGTGATACCGCAAGGGTAAGCAGCAGCAGTGGCCAGAGTGCGGCCAGGGAGCCGGTCATGATGGCGGCTAGTGGAATGGGGGTGAGGATAGCGATAAGCAGCACACGCCGCCCCAGCCTGGCGGGCGCCTCGTGGCCACTGAGCAGTGCCGTAGCCGGCAAGGACAGGCTGGCCCACAGGGTCGGGGCGGCGAACCCAAGCCAGAGTAGCACTGGCCCCACCAGCCCCCAGACTACGGGGGAGACAAACAGGCCATCTGCTCCTAGTAAGGCTGCGAGTTGCCAGCCTACCAGCACCGCCAACCCGACCCCGGCAAGAATCGGCAGTAGCAGAGCCAGCACATCGCCACCCAGTAATCGCCGGACGATTTGCTGTTGCCGGGCGCCCACTGTTTTCATGACGGCACACAGTGTCTGTTGTTGCCGTGCGCGGTGGCTGGCAGTGAGATAAATGGCCGCAGCGCACAGCAGCACCACTAACATCACCGCCAATTGTGACCAGAGGAACATCTGCTCAACCGGGCCTCGGCTGCGCAGTTCCGTGGTGCCTACGGTTTCAATGGATTGGTCCGAACGTAGGGTGTCGCTGAGTTGTTTATCTAGCGCGGTTCGCTGGGCATCATCCGCTGCCACCAATAGGTGGTGACGATAGCGGCTGCCCGGGCCAAGCACTGCGGTGCTTTCAAGGTCCGCCAGGTGAATCAGCGCACGGGGGTTCATGCTATAAAAACCCGCCTGCTGGTCCGGCTCCTGCACTAGCACTTTGGTGATGAGAAAACTGCGTTCACCAAGGGTAATAAACTCGCCGGTTTTTAAACCCAGCCGGTCCAGCGCCTGACCTGCCAGCCAGACGGTACCGGACTTTGGGCCATGTCCTATTGGGTAGGGTTCGCTGAATCGACTATCGCTGACGGATAGTTCGCCATAGAGCGGGAAATCCTCAGATAAAGCTCGAATGCTGGCGAGCAGGAATTGATCGTTGTTGATCAATACGCTGGAAAAGCTTACCGCCTGAGCATGACGAAGGTCAGCTACCGCCTGTTGTTGGGAGGGCTCCGGAAATCGGGTCCCTTCCAGTATCCAGTCAGCGCCTAATGCAACCGCCGTGCGCTGGTTAAAACGCTGGTCCACGCTGTCGCGTAGAATCAGCATGGCGGTCATGGCGAAAGCGGCTACCAGTAAGGCAATGGCTTGCACTCGAAAAGCGGGAGAACGCCAGGGTTTAAACACTGAGCCGGCCCTCCGCCAGGCAAACCGAGCGCTCACAGCGTGCCGCCAGTTGTGGGTCGTGCGTGACCAGCACTAACGCGGTTTTCTGTTCTGCATTCAGGGAAAACAATAAATCGGCCACATGCTCGCCGTTGGCGAAATCCAGGCTGCCGGTGGGTTCGTCGGCAAACAGTAGCGCCGGGGAGACCACAAAAGCCCGGGCCAGGGCGACGCGCTGTTGTTCGCCGCCAGACAGTTGCGCCGGGAAGTGGTGCTGACGACGCCCCAGCCCCACCTGTTCCAGCCACTGCATAGCCTGTTCCCGGCGATGGTCACGGTTGAGTATTTCCAACGGTAACATCACATTCTCTAGCGCAGTTAAATCATTGATTAGCTGAAAATGCTGGAAGACAAAACCGCATTGCTCGCCGCGCAATCGTGCCCGCTCATCTTCATTGGTCTGGCTGAATGAGGCGCCGCCCAGTTGCACGTCACCGCTGGTGGGTACATCGAGCCCGGCCAGCACGGACAGTAGAGTGGACTTGCCGGAACCGGAAGGGCCGGTAATTGCCAGGCTGTCACCGGCGTTCACTTCAAGCGTGATATCCTGCAACAAATCGAGCCCACCCTCTGGGCCTTGAACACGCTTACAAATATTGTGGGCAAGCAAAACGGGAGACGTTGTATTCATGGCAAGATATCTTCTGCTGGTTCAATTGTTGTGCCTGGCGGCATCCGTTCAGGCCAATGGCGTGCTGATACTGGGCGATAGTATCAGTGCTGCCTACGGGATTGAAAAATCATCCGGCTGGGTTGCCCTTATGGACCGACAGCTGAAGGAAAGGTGCCCGGATTTTCCAGTGATTAATGCATCGGTAAGCGGGGAAACTACTGCTGGCGGTAAATCACGGTTGCCGACGCTGCTGGCTCGCCACAAACCGGATCTGGTGGTGGTGGAACTAGGAGGTAACGATGGTCTGCGTGGCCTGTCTCCCATGGTCATGGCCAGCAACCTTGAGCAGATGATCTCACTCTCGCGGCAGGCAGAGGCCGACGTGGTGTTGTTGGGCATGCGTATCCCCCCCAACTATGGGCAGCAATATACGGCCTTGTTTGAACGGCAATACCGTGACGTTGCGCAGTCCACCTCGGTACCTTGGGTACCTTTTTTTCTGGAGGGTGTGATCGAGCAGGGATGGATGCAGGGCGATGGCATTCACCCAACGATTGAAGCACAGCCATTGCTATTGGAAACCGCGTTATCGGTTATCGAGACGCAATTGCCGTCACGGTGCCGTAGCCATATCAGTACCGAAACCGAGTGAAAAACATGTTGAATCTGGGGCCCTCATGGCAGGGAATACTGGACTACTGGTTTCAGGATGGCATGGAACTGGGCTGGCCATCAGGCAAGGTGGCAAGGCAGTGGTTCGCGGCGACCGCAGACGATGACGCAGAAATTGAGTATCACTTTGGGGCTTTGGTGGAAGCTGCGCTACACCAAGAGCTGGTGGACTGGGAGCGCAATCCTGCTGGTCGGCTGGCGCTAATCATTTTGCTGGATCAGTTTACCCGCAATATTTATCGAGGGCAGGCTGAGGCTTTTAGTGGCGATCACCGGGCGGCCACCCTGGCCATCGAAGGGCTGTCGCGCCAGATGCACAGCAAGCTACCCCTGTGTGGGCAGGTGTTTTTTGTTATGCCGCTGATGCATGCCGAAGATGAAGGTCTGCAAGAGCAATGCCTCACCTCACTGGAAGTGATCCAGGCACACGCTCCCCAGCCATTTGCACATCATGTGGACGGCACATTGAAGTCAGCCCGACAGCACTTGCAGATAATCCAGACGTTTGGGCGTTTCCCGCACCGAAATCGGGCGCTTGGCCGGGACAGTACAGCACAAGAGCTGCGTTTCTTGGAAGCCAGCTCAGGTTTTGGGCAGTAGGGCGATCGGGTTTTTCAGATTTGCAGCGAATCTATCGCGTCTTCAAGACGGCTCTTGCTGTATCAACAATCTCCACCGGCTAGGTGGGCAGGTACTTTCCCTTGTCAGGTTGCGCACGAGTATCGTCGATGATGGTATCTGTAAACGCAGCCCGTCTTTTTTTGGATGCACAAACTCGATTTCTGCCACCTTGCCCCACACCTCCTCGTTTCGACTCAGCATGGTCACGACCATTGGCATCTACAATGGTTAACGGAAGCGGTGGCTGCTACTGAAATGATGGCCTATGGATAATGGCGATCATACCAATGCAGCCCCATGGGACTGTTCAGCTTACGAAAATCAATCGCCAGACACCCCATGCGAACGCCTGCGAGTTAGGGGCGAAACCATTGCAGTCTTTTCAGACCTCAAAGAGCGGTTAGGTCGAGATAACCGATTACGCACTGCCCGGCTCCAGCACCGCGATGGCATTATGTAGCCGTGCCTTGATCGCAGTAGACACCGGCAACGCGTGTTCTGCCAGCAATCGCTGCATCTCTTCTCGGGCGTCAAACTGCTGTCGTTTCATCGCTCCGGGCAGCTGCTCCAGTTGCCATTGCAAGCGACGCTGGCGCTCTAGCTCTGGGCTAGGCACGCCGGCCAAGGCTTCAAAGGCCACCGCTAAGGTGAGGGCGTCGTCACTTTCCTCGTTTCCGGCAGTTTCCGGCAAGCCCGCGACGGCATTGCGCATTTGCTGCCACTGTTGCCAGCGGCTGAGTTGCTGGAGGCGTTCACTGGCACGGCGTTTGAGCTGTTGCGCTTTGCGAACCAAGGGTTGCGGGAGCTCGCCACCAAGGTGTTCATCCACTGTGGCCGATGCGCGGCTCAGATTGCCTGCGCTGTCGTCTGTGAAAGGTTGAGCCAGGCAGTCTTCAAGCGCACTGATATGTGTGGCCAATGTTTGTCCCGCTTGTTCCTGCCGTTTTCGGTGGGCGGCCATATCCCGATTGCGAGCATCGAAAAGCGCGTCCATGGTTTTGCGAAATGGTTTTTGCAAAGCCCGGTGCTGCACGGGAGGTAGCCAGGCTGATTGTCGCCAGCGTTTCTGGATGGCCTGCGCTTCACGGGTTGCCTGCTGGGTATCATCAAGCTCCATTAGAGCACGAGCCTGGTCCAGCAACTGTTTACGTTCGTTCTCCGCTTTCTCAATATAGCCATTCAGCCGCTCGTCGAGCTGGGCCAGCAGAGCGGAGAAGCGTTTCTGAACATCCCGTGCATCGGTAAAGCGAATGGGGTGCAGAGCCTTCCAGTCTTTGGGAGCCTGCTGACGAATTTGCCAGACGCCGTGCCAATCCGCGTTTTCCCAGTTCTGAACGGTAATAAAGTCATCCAGTTGTTGGCAAAGAGCCATACGCTTTTGCAGATTGCTGGCTTTGATAGTATCCAGCTCAGCAAAATGTGCGCGACAAGGCTGATAGGCCTTGTCTGATGCCTCTTTGAATCGGGCCCAGAGAGACTGGTCCTCATCTTGGTCCGAGCTCATCAGCGAGCGCCACTCGTCGTGGAGAGCCTGAATGGCAGTGGCAAGTTCCGGGGCATCCATGGTGGTGCCATCAAGGGCTTCCATTCGCTCACACAGCGCCACTTTTTTCGGTTCGGCTGCAAAACGGTGCCAGTCCTGTAGCTCCGCTCGGCGCGGAACAAGCTTGTTCAGCTCGGCATCAAGAGCGCTGTCATTATGGGCTTCGATAATCGCCTGGGCTTTATGCCAAAGGCGATTCGCATGGCGCAGATTCCCTAGGCGAAGCTCGCGTTTGAGAGCTACCAACAGGCCTCGATGGGGCTGTGCTGGCCGGGTTCGACCGGGCTCGATGGGCTCAACTACCGCTTCTTCGTGGGCGCGCAGTGTCAGCAATGCGGAAGGTGGTTGGTACTCTTTCGGCCAGCGCGCAGCTAGTTCCGTCAGCGCCTCTTGCGAGTCCGCGGCATTAATGTTGGCGGCCAGTGTGAGAAGTTGCTCAAAGGCGCGCACCAGATCGTTGAACGCCATGCGGTCTTCATCGAAGGCCTGGGCGTGCTCGTCGGCGCTCTCCCAGCGGCGGTGCTGCGTGGACAGCGCTGAGCGCATTTCGCCTAAGTGATGATCCCAGGTTTCCGGTGTGGCCTGGCTCAATAATTGGAATAGACTATGGGCGGCGGCTTCACGTTCTGCGTTGGCGGTTTCAACAAGCGCTTGTTGCCGTGTCTGCTCCTGCAGCTCTGTTAGCTGGTTGCGGCATTGGTGGAGCGCTTGCTGGACCCGCGAGGCAAGATCCGTTGAAGCCTTGGGAGTAAGTTGCTGCCACTGCTGTTCCAGTTGCTCAAGCTGAGGCCCGTAAAGTGCATCCACGCGACGCCGAGCATGTTGCTCCAGCCGGTCCGCGAGGTGGTAGACCTTGGCGGTTTCTCTCTCACTTTGTTGCTGTTGTTGCTGAAGTGCCCTGGCCTGATCCCGGGCCAGACGTGTGACTCGCTTGTCGCGGCCCTCTTTGCCCAGCCGTTTGAGCAGGGACAAGGACGCGATGTTCTGCACGCAAGCAACACGCAGGGCTTCAGTGGGGGCATCCAAGGCCAGCTGATAGAGCACACCTTCGTCGCTGAGCCGCTCAATGGCCGCCATGCGGCTGTGCATATCCGGGCTGTGTGTAGCAACGTGGGTAAGCACATTTTGATTGTCGGTAAGGCGAATCAGACGCAGGCGAGTGTCGCTGTTGGGGGCTCCATCGGTGGTGCCAGCCAGCAGCGACATAATGCGCAGGGAGGCTGCTTCACGAACGGACGGCGCTTCATCGCGCTGGTGGACCTCGTCCAGAGCGGCAAAATCAGTGAGTTTGCCGGTGGCTGCGGCGCGCACCAGTGCACTGGCATCGCCTCGCGCCAGCTGATTAAGCAAAGCGGCATCGTCGCTGTGATGAAGCTGCTCAATAGCTTTGAGTCGGATATCGGGGTTGGCGTGTTGCCAGCGGGGTTTCAGAAATCGGCCAAACATATAAAGTCTCAAAGTGCGCCAGATGCCCGACGCTAGATTTTTCAGGCGTGCGGCGTTTTGCTTTCTAGTAATGCATCCTTTTCGGCCCAGAGCTCACCTATCCATTGCTGAAAACGTGCGCGGAATTCAGCGTCGTCTTCGTAGTTACCCTCTGAGGCCCAGGCAGGAATAACGCGTTGCTGCACAACGACTTCAACTTCGTTCATGGCGCCTCCAAGGAAGGCTATCAACGAGCGAGGTGTGCCAGGGGGATAGATAATGGTCACATCCAGCAGATTTCGCAAATGCCCAGACATGGCATTGAGAGTAAAGGCGGCTCCGCCGGCTTTAGGTTTCAGCAGGTGCCGGTAGGGCGAGTCCTGCTTTGCCTGTTTTTCCGTATCGAAGCGGGTGCCTTCAAAGAAATTCATCACCGATGTGGGGAAATAGGCAAATTTTTCGCAGGCCTTGCGTGTTGTTTCAAGGTCTTTACCTTTTAGTGATGGATCCTTTTCCAGTTCAGCCTTGCTGTAGCGCTTCATAAAGGGAAAATCCAACGCCCACCAAGCCAATCCCAGCAGGGGGACCTTGATTAATTCCTGTTTCAGAAAGAATTTGAGGAAGGGCACCCGACGATTGGATATGCGTTGCAGCACCAGGATGTCCGCCCAGGACTGATGGTTACAGCTCACCAGGTACCACTGATCCTTGCTTGGCGTATCCATGCCGCTGATCTTCCATTTGATCTGGCTAGTCAATGAAATAATGGCGTTATTGTTGGCAATCCAGGTCTCTGCAATAACTACCAAGATGCGGGACAAGAGAACCTGTGCCTTTTCAAAGCGAAGCACTAACCGCAATAAGGCGAAAGCATAGAGCGGTAGGCAGAGGAAAAAGGTGTTGATCAGGATGCCGATAAGGGCAAGGATACCCCGGATTTTGTGCCAAATGGTCATAGCGCGTTTCGTTCAGTCGACGTAAATAACTATGCTACCCAATGGTAAACGCCTTGTCTTGTGTCCGTTTCGCTCAACTTCTCATTTGCCACTGCAAGATTCCGCAAATGATTTCATGCAGCTATGCTGCACACATGGGGATAATGAAACGACGTTTATTGACCTTTTTGCTTGTGCTTTCGGCATCCGGGGCGTCGTTGCCGGGCTACGCTGAAAAATCCGAACAGGGTAATCCAGAACAATCTGTCGTGGCACAGGATACAAAGGACTCGCCCGAAGAGAGCCCGACCGAATCTGTTCCAGAGTCGACCGAACGGCTGTTTCATCCGAACCCCTGCGGCCACCTTTCCGGCGAAGCCAGCTGGGTGGATAGAACCCATGACTGGATGTCGCGCACGGTTTGCGGGCCAACTCGCTGGGTGGATGGTTTCTTTATTGGGTCAAATGAAATTGATGAGGAGCAACCCGGCACTCAGCTCAGGATCATTGGCGCCAGCCGCTGGCAAGATAACGATGACGATGGGCGCGAAATAAAAATTCGCGCCAGAGTGGAGCTGCCCAATGCCCAAGAGCGGCTAAGTTTGCTCTTCGAAAATGACGACGATGTCGGAGATGAGTTAAGCAATGACCTGGAGAGTCGTCCAGAAGATGTAGGCAATGATTCTAGCGGCTTTCGAACGGCGTTGCGCTGGGTCACCAAGATGCCCGACCGCATGAACCTAGACTTGGATGCCGGGTTGCGCTCGGAAATCACCGCTTTCGTGCGGGCCCGTTATCGTTGGCGCACGCCTTTGCCCGGCAACAAAATGTATTTTCGGTTTACCCAAAAAGGTTATTGGGAAGACCCGGAAGGCTTTGGTATTAACTCTCTGTTCGAGCTGGATCGACCGGTAACACAATTGTCTACCTTTCGCTTCAGTAGTGAATATGAGCTGACGGAAGAAAATAACGAGCTGAACCGTGACTGGTATTTCAACCAAAGGGTTAGCCTCTATACCCGCCTCGGCAAGCAGTCGGGAATTGGGTATTCGGTAGGATTTGACGGGTACACTGACCCCATTGCGGCCATTGAAGCTTGGCGAACCAGCGTACGTTTTCGCAGAAGCGTTTGGCGACCCTGGTTTTTTTATGAGATCGAGCCCTATGTGTTCTGGCCGCGCTCATTGGGTTATGAAGGGATCACGGGGATTGTGCTGAGGATGGAGGTACAGGCCGGACTGCCGGTTTGGGAATAACCACAATAACAAAACGGTGATTCAGATACAGAGGCGGGGAAGTGGAGGGTGGAGGCCGGATTGCCCGGCCCCCAGCAAATCAGTTGGCCCAGCCGCCTCGCTGGCGTCGGCCAGAGCGTGAGCGCATTAGAACACCGGCAATCAAGCCGATAACCAGAATGCCCACCCCGGTGATCCATTGTTGCGAGGTGTTGTTATTTCGCAGCATCACGTTCTCACCCTTAACTTGATCAAGCTCGGAACGGAGCAGGCTGAGTTCTTCATTGAGCCGACGGTTGGCCTGATCCAAACGAATCGGGTCGGACGCGACTTCCTGTAGCTGCTCCAGCTCATTGCTGCGCGAACTCAAGGAGTTTTTCAGTTCGCTGGATTGCTCAGATAGGGCATCCCGCTCACCTTTGAGTTCGGCAAGTTGAGTACGCAATTTCGCCACTTCAGTTTTGGCTTGCTCGCTGGCCTTAGTAGCACGTTCAAGACGAATAGCGGCAGTGGGGCTTTGGCTCAGATACTGTTTACCAATATACCCCTCGGTGTTGCCATGGCGAATTTTCGCCCAGTCGCCTTCAAATCCGAGGAATTCAATGCGGGTGCCGCTTTTTATCCCGCGATGGAGGATGCGACCACTGGGGTTAGCGGCGGCACGAATCGGTACGTAAATACTGTCATCTACCCATGCCGCTGAGGCGAGGGCAGTGCTTGATGCGCCCAGCAGCGCCAGTACACAGAATAATCTAGCGAGCATCAGTTACTCCTTGAAGTCAGGCCGCGCAGTCTAAAGAAGTCATTAGGATAGCGGCGCTACCATAGTCACATTTCGCCGCGCTGGCCGTGGTGTCTTTGTAAAAAATGGCAAACTGCCATGATCTGTCAGTCTGCTGTGTGCCGTGCTTTCAGGGCAGAACGCGCTTGAAGGGCTTCACAACAACGTTGGTATAGACGCCAGCATCGATATATGGATCTGCATCCGCCCAGGCTTGGGCATCGGCCAGAGACTCAAATTCTGCAACAACCAGTGATCCGGAAAAGCCTGCTTCTCCGGGGTCGTTGCTATCAATGGCCGGGTGAGGCCCGGCCAGCTCAAGCCGGCCCTGATCACGCAAAGCTTCGAGCCTCGCCAGGTGCGCAGGGCGGGCCTGCTGCCGTAACGGCAAAGAGTTTGGAATATCTTCACTGATGATCGCGTACAGCATGGTCATCCTTTTTTTCGTTGTCAGAAGAAGTCGTCTGATCGTTCCCGTCAGCCGATTCGGCGGAGCTGTCTTGCTTCATTATTCGCTTACGATCTTCTTCAGGCATTTTCTTAAAAACATAGGCGAACACACTGATATAAAAGACCATTTGTAGAGCGGTAAAGCCAAAAAGCTTGAAATTAACCCAGAAATCGGTGCTGAAATTAAAGGCGATGTACAGATTCAGAGCACCGATAAAAACGAAGTAAAGGACGAAGGCGATATTCAGCAGCGACCAATCTCTGCGCGAGAGTGCCACTACAAAGCCAAAGCCGGAGACCATTAGCGACTCACATAGCCGCTGGAGCAGGTTGCGCTCACGCAGGAAGTGCCCGAGCAACAGCACGCCACCCAGCGTGAAGCTGATAATCGATGGGCGCCACTTGATAAAGACATCATTATTAAAAAACAGGGTCATCGAGCCGAAGATCAACGTGATGACAAAGACGATCAGGTGCATCTTCTGCACCTTACGCCAGATAAGCCAACCAAAGGTGACCTGGACAGTGGTGGCAATCAAAATGCCCCACGTGGCCAACATGATGTCTCGGCCGCCGAGAAAGTAGAGTCCAAAAAAGACAATTACCGGAAGGTAATCAAACAGTTGCTTCATTAGCAGCGCCTTATCCCGTGCCGGGCCGATAGCAAACACGAATGGCGCAGCGGCACGGCCGGCCATTCACAGGGCACCGATGGTAACGGCATCAGGCAGGCAATTCATCCTGCCGCCCTGCATTATTTTTCGTCTTACTGTGGTAGCGTAATCGACCCGATTTTTCCACGGCGGTTCCGGTATCCGCCACACAATCCGAAAAACAACCTGATAAACAGTTCTTATGACCGCGTGTTTTGATCTGCACTGCCACAGCCTGGCCTCCGATGGCACCTTGTCGCCCACTGACCTAGTGGCGAGGGCCGCAGACTATGGGGTGACGCACCTGGCCCTGACCGATCACGATACGTTACGCGGTTTGGAAGAAGCGCATCAGGCCGCTCAAGCGTGTGGCTTAACCCTGATCAATGGTATCGAGCTGTCGGTTCGCCATGATAACCGGGAATTCCATGTGCTGGGTTTGTGGGTCGACGTGGCGAACTCAGATTTACAGTCGCGGGTGTGTGCTCAGAATGAGGCGCGAATCAATCGAGCTCGTGAAATCGGTCGCCGGTTAGATAAGGCTGCCGGTCTAGCCAACAGCTATGAGCGCACCTGTGAGCTTGCCGATAATGAGGCCCCCGGTCGTCCATGGTTTGCCAAGTTGCTTGAGCAAACGGGGCGAGTGCGTAACCACCGACATGCCTTTAACCGTTTCCTCAAGCAGGGTCAGTCAGCCTTTGTGGCCACGCCCTGGTGCACACTGGAGGAGGGCATTGCTGCAATCCATTCAGCGGGTGGTACTGCGGTACTCGCGCACCCTCAGGCCTATAACATGACCCGCAAGCGGTTACGGCACTTCCTCGGTCAGTTTAAAGCGGCTGGTGGTGATGGCCTGGAGGTGGCCATGCCCGGGTTGACGCCGCACCAGCAAGCACTGCTTGATGAATGCTGGCAGCATTTCGACCTAAGGGTATCTGCAGGCTCTGATTTCCATTCGCCAGAACAGCGCTGGTTGGCTCTGGGCAGGCTGCCGGCGGTCCCTGCGGGTGCCACCCCGGTCTGGGAAGGCCGCTACTGAGCCATATCTACTGGCGTATGCCACCCATTGGGAGGAGCGGCATGAGGTTCGGCTAAACGGATTTCTCCCGAAAGCGGCTTGCGCCGCTCTGCTGTGGCGCTCAGAATTACCATCATGACTGAAACGCTATATATCCATCCTGAAACCCCACAGCCGCGCCTGATTCGTCGAGCCGTCGAGGTTATCCGCGGTGGCGGGCTAATCGCTTACCCCACCGATACAACGTATGCGCTGGGCTGTGGCATTGGCGAAAAAGCCGCTCTTGATCGCCTGATCCGGCTTCGCCAATTGGACAAAAAGCACGAATTCACCTTGTTGTGCCACGATCTCTCGGCCTTGGCGATCTATGCCAAAGTGGATAATCCTGACTACCGTCTGCTCAAGGCACACACCCCGGGGCCTTATACCTTTATCTTGCAGGGAACGACGGAAGTTCCTCGCCGGTTGATGCATCCCAAGAAACGCACCATTGGCATCCGTGTCCCTGATCACGCTATCTGCCAAGCGTTGCTGGCCGAGCATGGCGAACCGATTATGACGTCAACCTGCCACCTGCCGAACGATGAATTCCCGCTCACCGATCCGCAGGATGTCCGCGATTTCCTGGAAAATCAGGTCGATCTGGTCATCGATGGCGGTTTTTGCGGAACCCTGGAGACCACTGTCATCGCCCTGTCCGAAGGCGAAGGGCCTGAGGTGGTGCGTGAAGGGGCCGGCTCCGTCGACGCCATCTATTAGCACAATTGCAGCGATTTGTTCAGGGTTTGATCAGTCGCGGACAAGTCGCTGTCCCTCACGGCGCGGTTCACCGTATAATCGCGGGCTTTCCCCACAGCATTCCCAATGGAATGCCTCCCATAGGGTATAAGGAGTTGGCTTTGAGTTCCGTGGTTCCCTCCCAGCGAGTTGTTTCCGGCATGCGCGCCACTGGCAGCCTGCATCTGGGTCACTACCATGGCGTGCTGAAAAACTGGGCACGTCTGCAGCATGAGTTTGAGTGTTTCTTCTTTGTCGCAGACTGGCACGGACTCACCACCGAGTATGAAAACCCGCACAAGATCGAACAGTATGTCTGGGATCTGGTGATCGACTGGTTGGCCGCCGGCGTTAACCCGGGGTCGGCCACGTTGTTTATTCAGAGCCAAGTGCCTGAACATGCCGAACTGCATTTGCTGCTGTCCATGATGACACCGTTGTCTTGGCTAGAACGGGTACCAACGTATAAAGATCAGCAAGAAAAGTTACGCGAGAAAGACCTCAGCACGTATGGCTTTCTCGGCTACCCCTTGCTGCAATCTGCGGACATCTTGGCGTATCGAGCCGGACAAGTGCCGGTGGGTGCGGATCAGGTGGCGCATGTAGAGCTGACCCGAGAAGTGGCGCGACGTTTTAACCATCTTTATGGCCGTGAACCGGGCTTTGAAGAAGCGGTGGGCGCCGCCATTAAAAAAATGGGCAAAAAACAATCGAAGATTTACCTGCACCACCGTCGCCAGTACCAAGAAAAAGGCGACGAAACGGCGCTAGAAACCGCACGGGCACTGGTGGACGGGCAGCAGAATATTACCTTGGGTGATAAAGAGCGCCTGTTCGGGGATCTGGAAGGTGGCGGCAAGGTAATCCTGCCTGAACCCCAGTCGCTACTAACACAAGCTTCCAAAATGCCGGGGCTGGATGGACAGAAAATGTCCAAGTCTTACGGCAACTTTATTAGCATGCGCGAAGAGCCTGCTGATGTGGATAACAAAATCCGTCGTATGCCCACAGACCCTGCACGCGTGCGCCGCACCGATCCAGGCAACCCGGATAACTGCCCAGTATGGCAGTTCCACATGGTGTATTCTGACGACAGCGCCCGCCAATGGGTGCGTGAAGGCTGCACCAGCGCCGGCATCGGCTGCCTGGATTGCAAGAAGCCGATTATCGAAGCGATTCAGGAAGAACTTGAGCCTATTCGCAAACGCGCCGAAGAGCATCTGCGTAACCCGGATTTAGTGCGCACCATTGTGGCAGAAGGGTGCGAAGAAGCCCGTGAAGAAGCCCGCGGCACTCTGGAAGAAGTGCGCGCAGCCATGGGGCTGCATTACCGCTAGGCGGGAGCTTGAGCATGACGGAAACGGTAGAGCAGACGGCAGAAGACAGCCAGGCGCCAGAGCAGCCTGCAAGTATGTTTGGCCCGTTGCATCCAAGCCAGGCAGAAATGCCATTCGGCCTGGTGTATGGCAAAGCCATCACAAAGCTGCCTGACGATCTCTACATTCCCCCGGACGCCCTGGAAGTTTTCCTGGAGGCTTTCGAAGGCCCGCTGGATTTGCTGCTCTACCTTATCAAGCGCCAGAATCTCGATATCCTCGATATTCCCGTGGCCACCATCACCGCCCAGTACATGGAGTACGTGGAGTTGATGAAAGCCATGAATTTCGAGCTGGCAGCGGAATATCTGGTCATGGCCGCGATGCTCAGCGAAATCAAATCGCGAATGCTGCTGCCTCGCCCCAAGGCCGAAGAAGAAGAGGAGGGCGAAGATCCTCGCGCAGAATTGATTCGCCGCCTGCAAGAGTACGAACGCTTCAAGAAAGCCGCGGAAGATATTGATGAATTACCGCGCTTGGAACGGGATGTTTTTCCTGCTGAAGCCAAGCGCCCGGAATTCACTCGCGAGAAAGCGCAGCCAGATGTAGACATGCGCGAGCTGCTGCTGGCCTTGAAGGAAGTGATGCACCGAGCAGACATGTTCGAAAGCCATCAAATTTCCCGGGAAAAGCTGTCTACCCGTGAGCGCATGGCCAGCGTGCTGGACAAACTGAAGGGGCGGGAATTTGTACCTTTTATTGAGCTGTTCAACCCAGAAGAAGGCAAGCTCGGCGTAGTGGTGACTTTTTTGGCTACGCTGGAACTGGTTAAAGGGGCATTGATCGAGCTGGTTCAGACTGAACCCTTCGCGCCGATTCATGTGAAGGCCAAAACTTTGGTATTAGAAGAGTCCGATCTGTTGGCCAACCTTGAACTTGAAGATGAACCCGATACTGCACCGGATGCCGACGAAAGTAATGCAGAATTCCTCGATGACGCGGATAACGATACGCACGATGGAACCAAGGGGTAAGCGTGGACGCTGAGCAAATAAAAAGAATTGTTGAAGCCGCCATTCTTGTAGCGGAAGGCCCACTGGACCGTGATGGCATGCTGGCATTGTTCGATGAGGACGATCGTCCTGGCAAGGCCGATTTGTCCAAGTACTTGGAACAGCTAGCAGAAGAATATGAAGGCCGTGGTATTTTCCTTAAGGAAGTGGCCTCAGGGTTTCGTTTTCAGGCCCGTTCCGAGTTGGGTTCCTGGGTGAGCCGCCTGTGGCAAGAAAAACCACCGCGTTACAGCCGGGCAATTCTGGAAACCCTGGCCCTAATTGCCTATCGCCAACCGATTACCCGTGGTGAAATTGAAGAAATTCGTGGCGTTTCGGTAAGCTCGCATATCGTCAAGAGCCTGCTGGAACGAAACTGGGTACGAGTCGTGGGGCATCGTGATGTGCCCGGTCGACCGGCCATGTTCGCTACTACCAAGCAGTTTCTCGATTATTTCGACCTTAAGAGCCTGGAAGATTTGCCTTCGCTGGCCGAGATACGTGATCTTGACAAGCTTAATGAAGAGCTGGCCCTGACTGATGTGCCGCCCAGCAAGGCGGCCGAAGGGGATGCCGACGAAGCGTCTGAAGGCGAGATTGATGACGATGACTTTGGTGATCGTGAAGTACGCTTGCCAGGGGATCAGGGGAGCATCCCAGGTTTCGAACCTGAACCGGAAATCGATGATCCTACACAGATGAGTATGGACAAAGTTGACTCTGTACTCGCCAGTTTCGAGCAGGAATTCCGCCGCAAGCCGGGCAAAGAAGATAACGCACCGCTCGCCGCGAGCAGTAACAACGCTGGTGAGGATGCATCCCTCACAGAGTCAGGAAACGCTGCAAACGATAGTGATGATGTCGCGGTAGAAGACCACGCTTCAGATCAGGAGCAAACACCGGACGACAGCGCAGAGGAAAGCCGAACGCCGCATGAGTGAAAAATTACAGAAAGTCCTGGCTCGCGCCGGGCTAGGCTCCCGCCGGGAGTTGGAAACCTGGATCAGTGACGGTCGCGTCTCGGTCAATGGGACTGTTGCAACCTTGGGCGACCGGGTTGGCAGTGAAGATACCCTACGTGTAGATGGCAGGATAATTAAAGTGAAGGCCGAAGAAGACACCGTTCAGCGCGTAATTATGTACCACAAGCCGCCGGGAGAAGTGTGTTCGCGCAATGACCCGGAAGGACGCCCGACGGTGTTCGATAATTTGCCTCGCTTGCAAGGCATGCGCTGGGTGCAGGTAGGGCGGCTTGATATCAACACCACTGGCATGATGCTCTTCACCACCGATGGTGAGCTCGCCCACCGGCTGATGCACCCCTCCAACGGCTTCGTGCGCGAATACGCAGTAAGGGTGCGTGGCAGCATGACGGCGGAAAAGCGTCAGGCCATGTTGGATGGTGTTTTGCTAGAGGATGGTGTTTCTAAATTTGATAGCATCGAGGACGCTGGTGGCGCTGAGGAAGGTGCTAACCACTGGTACAAAGCCACTCTTACCGGGGGTAAATACCGGGAAGTCCGTCGGCTTTTCCAGTCTCAAGACCTGGAAGTGGCTCGCTTGATGCGAATTCGTTTTGGTGACCTGACATTGCCGCCGCAACTGCGGCAGGGTCGCTGGATGGAACTAGAGCCAGAGCAAATGAAAGCCCTAATCGATAAGGTCGAACTCAAGGGCAAGAAATACACGGGCCTTTACGGTCGCGCTCGCCTGCGCCACCAGCGTGGCGGTAACAAGCCACCTCGCAAGGCTCGCCGTGGGCCATATCGCCGCTAGGGGCTTACGCACTGTTCTGTTTGCGGGAGACAGCCTGCGGTCTACCCCGGATTGTTGCCGGCAAACACCGAGGTTCGCTTGCGAGCCACGCCTACGGCAGCCTCATCAGCCGGCCGACCAGGGCCGGTAACGCTGTTTCCACTCTGAGAATTCGCGCCCCAAAGCTGTGGCAAGCGAACCCCTGTTGTTCCAACATATCTATCTCGTAGTCGGTCCAGCCCCCTTCTGGGCCCACCGCCAATGTCACTGGTTCAGCAAGATTGCAGGGGAGGGCGGGGTAATGGCCTGGATGGGCAAGAATACGCTGGCCTGTCCCTGCCCAGTCGTTCAGTGAATCTTCCACAAAAGGCTTGAAACGGGGAGCCAGTATTAATTCAGGCAAGTGGGTGTCGCGCGCCTGCTCTAGCCCCAGAATCATTTTCTCGCGCAGCAAGTCGGCTTTCAGGTTGGGGGTCTGCCAGTAACTTTTGTCTACCTTCCAGCTGTTAATCAACACGATGCGCTTGATGCCCAGGCTGGTCGCGTCGATAAGGATGCGTTTAAGCATCTTGGGCCGCGGTAGTGCCATCAGCAAGGAAAGGGGTAGCGCCTGGATAGAATTAGAATCTGGTTTAAAATCAGCCTCTATCTCATTGTTTTTAATGTAGTGTATGGTGGCTATTCCTGTGCTTCCGGCCAGCAGACCAGCGCGGCACTGCTGGCCTTCGGCCAGCTTAAGCACCGTACATACATGGTTACGTTGTCGCGCATTGAGACGCCAGCGATTGCCGTGTAGGTATTGGTCGGGGTGCAGCAGCAGCAAGTTCATGGCGTGGATTATGGCATACCGGATAAACAGCTGAACAAAGGTTTTACTGGGCTCGCTATTATCCTGGCATGAAGATTCGTGGCCAGACGAAAATGAAGATGGTCTGTTGACGCAAATCACGGCCTGCTTGGCTATTATGGCCCTTTGCTCGGCGCAATCGGATTGCTAGAGTGTGCCGCCTGATCACCCGTTCGATTAACTGTTCAGTTGGAGAATTTCATGCAGTTTCAGGGTACTGACCAATATGTGGCCACCGATGACCTGAAAATGGCCGTGAACGCAGCCATTGCCCTCAAGCGCCCACTGCTCATCAAGGGTGAACCTGGTACCGGCAAAACACTGCTGGCCGAACAGGTCGCTGAATCTCTGGGGTTGCCACTGCTGTCGTGGAACGTAAAGTCCACCACCAAAGCACAGCAAGGCCTGTATGAATACGATGCGGTATCACGTCTACGTGATTCCCAGCTCGGTGCCGAAGGTGTCGAGGATGTGGCAAATTACCTGAAGAAGGGCAAGCTCTGGGAAGCCTTTACCCACGAAGGCCAAGTGGTGCTGTTGATCGACGAGGTCGACAAGGCTGATATCGAGTTCCCCAACGATCTGCTCCAGGAGCTGGATCGCATGGAGTTTTTTGTCTATGAAACCGGCGAACTGATCAAGGCTGAACAGCGGCCAATTGTGATTATTACCTCCAACAATGAGAAAGAGCTGCCAGACGCTTTTCTGCGCCGTTGCTTTTTCCATTACATCAATTTCCCTGATGCGGCCACCATGCAGGCTATCGTGGATGTGCATTTCCCTGAGATCAAAAAGAACTTGGTTAGCGAAGCGCTAGAGATCTTCTTTGATCTTCGCAAAGTGCCGGGCTTGAAGAAGAAGCCTTCCACCAGCGAGTTGATTGACTGGCTGAAGCTGTTGATGGCTGATGATATTCCGGATGACATTCTGCATAGCCGTGATACCAGAAGCGCGGTGCCGCCTCTGTACGGTGCATTGCTGAAGAACGAAGCGGATGTGCAGCTCTTAGAGCGTCTGGCGTTCATGAATCGCCGCGAAAGCTAACCGATCCACGGGCAGACTATGCTTATTGGTTTTTTCGAAAATCTGCGTCGCTACCGGGTGCCCGTCACCCTGCGCGAACTGTTGGATTTATTTGATGCGCTCCATGCGCATGTTGCGTTTGGCTCCATTGAGGATTTCTACCTGCTGAGCCGGGCGGTCATGGTGAAAGACGAAAAATATTATGACCGCTTCGACCAGGCGTTTGCCAATTACTTTGAAGGTTTGGAAAACCTGGAGCCGGACTGGCTCAGCAAGGTGATCCCGGATGAGTGGCTGCGCAAGGAGCTGGAAAAAAACCTGAGCCCGGAGGAGTTCGAAAAACTCAAAGGGCTTGGGAGTTTGGAAAAAATCATGGACGAGCTGCGCAAGCGGCTAGAAGAACAAGAGAAACGTCACCAAGGCGGCAATAAATGGGTTGGGACCGGAGGCACCAGCCCGTTCGGTGGTTACGGCGAAAACCCGGAAGGGGTACGCATGACCGGCCCTTCGCGGAACAAGAAAGCCGTGAAAGTTTGGGAGAAGCGGGAATTCCGCAACTTGGACGACTCGGTGGAGCTGGGCACCCGTAACATCAAGCTGGCCATGCGCCGGCTGCGAAAATTTGCCCGCACCGGTCGCGATGAAGAGCTGGACATGGACGATACCATTTCGTCCACTGCCCGCAATGCGGGATTGCTTGATATCAAAATGCGACCGGAGAAAGAAAATCGCGTTAAAGTACTGATTTTCTTTGATGTAGGCGGCTCCATGGACCCTTACGTGAAGCTGTGTGAAGAGCTATTTTCTGCTGCTCGGGCAGAGTTTAAGCACATGGAATATTTCTATTTCCATAACTTCCTCTATGAGTACGTATGGAAAGACAATCGCCGCCGTTGGGATGAGAAAGTCTCCACTTGGGATGTGCTTCATAAGTACGGCAGCGACTACAAAGTGATTTTCGTAGGTGACGCGGCCATGAGTCCCTATGAAGTGAATTCTGTAGGCGGCAGCGTGGAGCACTGGAACGAAGAGGCCGGCGCAGTCTGGTTTCAACGAGTAATGGAGACCTACGAAAAAGTGGTGTGGCTAAACCCGGAGCCCGAGCGTGCTTGGCAGATGACCACCTCTACCCAGTGGATCAAGCAACTCTGCGAGCACAACATGTTCCCGCTCACCATAGAAGGGCTTGAGAAAGCCATGCGACAGCTGAGCAAATGAGCAAATAACCCCTTGCCCTCGCTTTGAGAAGCCTTTGGCGCTACGGCGAAGGCATGTCACATTCCTTCGCTCAGCCTCTCATCGGTAAACTGGGGCTCAATGCGTTTGAGTTGAGCCCCACCACGTTACTGTCACTGCTCAATCTTTATCTGTTTGCTGTGCACCCAATGATAGAGCACCGGGAGCAGCAGTAGGGTCAGCAGCGTTGAAGAAATAATCCCTCCGATAACCACCGTTGCCAGTGGCCGCTGCACTTCTGCGCCGGTGCCGGTATTGAGCGCCATGGGCACAAAGCCGAGACCCGCCACCAGGGCGGTCATCAACACCGGGCGCAACCGGACCAGCGCACCTTCGATCACCGCATGGCGCAGGTCATTGCCTTGCTGCCAGAGATCACGAATAAAGGCCACCATCACCAAGCCATTAAGTACGGCCACACCCGACAGGGCAATAAAGCCCACTCCGGCTGAGATCGATAGCGGCATCCCTCGCAGCCATAGCGCAAGGACGCCCCCGGTCAGGGCCAACGGCACCCCTGTGAAAATAATCAGTGAATCGCGAACAGAGCCAAACGCCATAATCAACAAGCCGATAATGATCGCTAGCGTCACCGGCACCACCAGCGACAGACGTTGGCTGGCAGATTCCAGTTGCTCAAAGGTGCCGCCAAAGTCCAGCCAGTAGCCGCTGGGAAGATCTACCCGCTCACTAATGCGTTGCTGGACCGCTTGCACAAAACTGCCCAGATCCCGGTCGCGAACATTGGCGGTGACCACCACTCGGCGTTTACCGTTTTCCCGGCTGATTTGTGCCGGAGCCGGTTTTATTTCCAGCCGTGCGACTTCGTTTAGCGGAATGTAGCCGCCATCTGGCAGCGACACAGGGAGCCGCTGTAGACGGTTCACGTCCTGGCGCAGTGATTCTGGCAGCCGCACCATCAGTTTGAAGCGCCGATCTCCTTCGTAAATCAGTCCTATCTGTTCGCCACCAATACCGGCGGCGACCAGATGTTGCACCTCATCCACGGTAATACCATAGCGGCCAAGGGCTTCTCGATCGGGAACAACGGTGAGCATGGGTTGACCGGTCACCTGTTCAACCCGTACATCGGCGGCACCAGGTATCGACTGTACCTGCTGCATGATGGCATTGGCGGTTTCGCGCAAGGTATCCAGATCATCACCAAAAACCTTGATGCCAAGATCGGCTCGCACACCGGAAATAAGCTCGTTAAAGCGCATTTCAATGGGTTGGGTAAACTCGAAGTTATTGCCGGGTACGTCCAGGACTGCGCTGGACAGTTCCTGAATCAACGCCTCTTTGCTTTTTCCTGGATCCGGCCATTGGTCTTTGGGTTTCAGGATCAGGAAGTTATCCGACACATTGGGCGGCATCGGGTCGTTGGCCACTTCCGGTGTGCCGATCCGTGAAACCAGTTTGTCGATTTCTTCAATATGCTTTAAGCGCTCATCGAGCATGATCTGCATGTCTACAGATTGCTCGATACCGGTGCCGGGTATGCGAAGGGCGTGCATGGCAATGTCGCCTTCGTCCAGTTGCGGAATGAATTCTGAGCCAAGAGTGGTCATCAACCAGCCACAGAACAGCACCAGCAACAGCGCAAAAGCGACTAATAGCTTGCGCAACACCAGGGCTTTTTCCAGCAGTGGCCGGTACACGGACTTGGCGGAACGTATAATCGGGCTTTCTTTCTCGCTGATCTTGCCGCCCATGAAAACCGCCACCGCAGCGGGTACGACGGTAAGCGAAAACAACATGGCGGCAAGCAGCGCCATCATCACCGTGGCTGCCATGGGGTGAAACATTTTCCCTTCCACGCCAGTGAGGCTGAAGATAGGGATATACACGATAGTAATGATGGCCACGCCGAATAGACTGGGACGAATAACCTCAGTGGTGGCCTCATAGACCAATTGAATCCGTTCCCTTAATGGCAATACACCGTTGTTTTTACCCTGAGCTTCGGCCAGCCGGCGAATACAGTTTTCGACGATGATCACCGCGCCATCTACAATCAAACCAAAATCCAACGCGCCTAGACTCATCAAGTTGGCAGACACCCCGGTTTTCACCATGCCACTGATCGTCGCGAGCATGGAGAGGGGGATTACCGCCGCGGTAATCAGGGCGGCTCGGAAATTGCCCAACAGCAAAAACAGCACGGCAATAACCAGCAAAGCCCCTTCAATCAAGTTAGTGCGAACGGTGGCAATGGTTTTTTCCACCAGGGTGGTGCGGTCATAAACCGCTTCTAGCTTGATGCCGTCGGGCAGGGAGGGTTTAACCGCCTCCAGCCGTTTGGCCACGTCTCGGGCCACCTGATTGGAGTTTTCCCCCATCAGCATCATCACGGTGCCCAGTACGGTTTCACGGCCATCACGGGTCGATGCCCCAGTGCGCAGTTCTTTCCCGATGGCCACGGAGGCCACGTCCTTCACTTTTACTGGGGTGCCGTCATGAACAGTGACGACCACATTTTCTATCTCGTGGAGGGTTTTCAGCTGCCCCGGCGTCCTCACCAGTAATTGCTGGCCATTGCGTTCAATGTAACCCGCTCCGCGATTACTGTTATTGCGTTTTAAGGCGGTTGAGAGCTGGTCGAGAGTAATGCCGAATTGCAACAGCAGCTTGGGGGAGGGCAGCACATGGTATTGCTTGTCGTAACCGCCAATGCCGTTTACTTCCGCCACCCCAGGCACCTGGGCCAGTTGCGGCTTGATAATCCAGTCCTGGATTTCCCGCAGCGCAACCGCATCGTACTCATGGCCATCGGCCTGGCGGGCGCCGGCTTCCGCTTCCACGGTGTACAGGTATATTTCGCCGAGCCCGGTAGCCATTGGCCCCATTCTCGGTTCCAGCTGCGCAGGAAGCGCCCCCTTGATCGCGCTTAGCCTTTCATTGACAAGGTTGCGGGCGAAGTAGATATCCGTGCCTTCCTTGAACACCACCGTGACCTGGGACAAGCCATAACGGGAGATGGAGCGGGTGTAATCCAGTTTCGGCAAACCGTACAGGGCGGTTTCCACCGGAAAGGTGACCCGTTGCTCGGCCTCAAGGGGGGAATAACCCGGTGCTTCGGTATTGATCTGCACCTGTCGATTGGTGATGTCTGGGACCGCATCAATGGGCAGTCGCTGATAACTCCAGGCGCCCAAGCCCACTAATCCGAGGATCAGTGTGAGCACCAGAATGCGCCTCTCGATGGAGAAGCGAACGATGGCATCTATCATCCGGATTCTCCTTAGTGGTGGTGAGCCGCGCCGGCTTTAAGAATGTCAGCTTTAATCAGGTAACTGTTTTCCACCACGTACTGATCCCCGGGGTTAAGGCCATCGAGCACTTCGCTGTAGCGGTTATCCCGCTGGCCTAAAGTGAGTGTCCGGCTTTCATACGCCTCTGCGTCATTGAGGAACACAACGGTTTTACCCTCCATTTCCTGCAGGGCACGGTTATCCACTCGCAGAGGAACTGAGTGGTTGCCGGTGGTGATGACAGCCTCAACGAAGTCCCCCGGGGCTAAACGGCCATCGCTATTGTCCAGCGACACTCGGGCAATCATGGCCGGCACGGATCCGGTATCGGGTGCCGGCACCAGGCTTTTGATCTGGCTTTGCCACTGACGTTCGCCAAGGTGCAGGGTGACGGCTTGTCCTTTTTTTACCGCAGCCCGCTGCTGAGGAAACAGCGTCAATTCCGCCCATAGCGATTCACTGTTGATAAGCGTCAGTAGGGGCTGTTGGCCTGCGACTTCACCGGCATTAGCATGACGCTGATGAATAACACCGCTGAACGGGGCCCGCAGGCGGTAGGCTCGCAGGCTGTCATTGGATTCGATCACGGCGAGTGTCTCACCCTTGCTGACGGCATCACCAACAGAAGGGGTTATCGACGTGATTAGCCCGGGAAAACGGGCACGCAAATCAGCCTGATGCTCAGGGGCGATCACCAAGCGCCCGTATGCATGGGTTTGCGTGGCAATAACGCCGCCACTGGCTTTCTTGGTGGTGATACCTGCTTTTTCTGCGGCTTCCGCCGAAATGGCCACGCGGCCCTCGTAGGAGGGCCATTGCCATTGATGGTGCTCGCCACCCAGTTTCAGATCAAAGCTGACATCGAAGGAATGGGGCGGTTGTATCTTTTGCTTTCCCTTCCAGTGATGGTCGTCTTGCTGGAAGGTAACTGTTTTCTGTACTCCGTCTAGGCGGGTGAGGGTGGCAGAAAGGATTAAGTCATCCACTGGCTTATTGTCACGGGTGACCCAGGCCTGCAACGAGGCCAGGCCGCCACTTTCGGTTTTGAGAACCTCCAAAGTAACGTCCCGCTCTTTCAGTAAATGCCCGCCGTTGGGGCCCGGCCTGTGGTTTCTTGTTTGTGTGCGTCATGATCGTTTTCACCGTGCCCATGTCCACCACTGGCGGTTACCTGAGAGGACAGTGTCAGGAGATAAAGCGTGGAAAGTGTTACTAGCATTTTCATTGGGAAATCTCCTGTTCGTCAGCCTGGGAAAAAGGCAGGCCTGTGAGGCGTTCCAGTTCGTTTCGTTGCAGGTGAAACTGTGCGGCGAGATTAATGGCCCGGTATTCCAGATTAAGTTGCTCTTGCTGGGCATCGATCAGCTCAAGCAGGCTGTAGCGACCGGAGCGGTAGCCCTTTTCGATGTCTGCATACAGTTGTCTGGCCAAGGGCAACGCGCTCTCATCAATGAGCGCGAGCTCTTCACGTAACAGATTCAGTGAGCGATAGAGGGTGTCCAGCGTTGCCACCAGTTCAATCCGGCGGGCCTGTAGCTGTGCTTCACTGGCAGCCAGTTGTGATTCGGCTCGGGCTATATTGCCGCGGTTAGGATTCTTCAGACCAAGCGGAACAGAGAACCCCAGCACCAGGGTATTGTTGTTGTCCACTCGATCATGGCGCGCGCCAACAGAGACGGTGACATCGCGGCTGCCACGGGCATTGGCCAGGCGGCTCTGGGCCGCATGCAGGCGCGTTTCGCTCGCCAGCTGCAGCAATTGCGGAGCCTGCTCCAGCTGGTCCAGAATTTGCTCGCGCGGTGGAAGCTTGGGAAGCGGCCGCAACGAGGTTGCGGGGTGCAGTTGATCTGCGCCTTGCTGGCCCCAAAGCGCAGCCAGTTGCTGGCTGGCTCGGCCACGCTCCATATCAGCGCGCCGGCGGGCAATATCCGCATGCCGGCTGGCGAGGGTCATTCGGGTTAAATCCGCCTTCGAGGCCGCACCGGCATTAACACGACGGCGTGCCGCCTGTTTTGCTTTTTCCGCCAAAGCCAATGTGCGTTCAGCCAGTGCCAATTCTTCTTCAAAACGCGCCAATGCAATGTAACGAGTAACCGCGTCCCCCAGCACATCGAGCCGTGCGATAGCGTAGCCCTGTTGTTCCGTATTGAGAGCGCGAGTCGCCACCTCATTACGTGAATCTCGCTTGTTGCCAAGCTCGATCAGCTGGCTCAAGGCAACTGTGATTTGTGCACCTTCAACGCCATTCAATGGTGCGTCTCCGGCAATATTTTCCACCTCAACGGACAGTTCTGGCTGCGGCCCAAGGCTGGACTGGAGCACCGCCGCATCCGCTGCCCTGAGCCGATAGGGGTAAACGCCAAGCGCTGGGTTCTGCTCTACGGTGCGGCTGAGCACGTCTTGCAGGGTAATCTCGGTGCCCATCGGCACCGATGTATTACCCGCGATGAGATGGCCTGGCGCGAACAGGCACAGCAAGGACGACGCAACAAGGCGCCAGCCGGAGGTTCGGCATTTCATGAAAATCTCCCGATAACGGATTGCGGCGAAGATCGCCGGCGAAAATCAGATCAATCCGTTGCGATTGGGAGGTGGCACAGGAGGCTGCGTGACAAGAGAGCGCGCGTGAGCAGGGGAGGGCTTGTGCCATTCATTGGCGGGCACAGGCCTGAGCGTTATGGGCTGATGCGCGAGGGTGGCGCATGAACTGTGCGGAAGGCAGCACTGGTGTTGCTCACATTCACTACTGTGGCGTTCTTCGGGTGCGCCATCGGGTTTGCCCTCAGAGACATGAACTTGGCAGGACGCCTCCACATTCACCGAGTGCGGGATTGACTCGGTTGCACCCGCTACGGCGCTACACAGCATCAACAAGCCGAGCAGCAAAGCGGTGAAGGAATGTCTGGACTTGCTGAAATTCATGTTATGCCAGTCGGGAGTGCGAAAAGAATCAAGGTGCATACTCTAGCAAGCCGCCTTACCGCGTCAATCTGATTCTCATCGGCAACCCTTCTATACAAAGGCTTGCGAAGCAAGATGGAATCGACGTTTGCTCGGATCCATCCATGAGTCCAAACCTGCATAAAAGGAACTTTAAAAAACCAGCGCTGCCGGATTTGTAACCAAGACCATTTTATGGTGAAAACCCTATTTGATCTGAATGGACGCACATGGAATGAAAGGAGGCTCAGCAATGAAAATGCAGCGAATCGAAACGCCGGGGATCGCCCACTATGCCTATCTCATTGCAGACGGCACTGAAGCAGCGGTTATCGACCCTGGTCGCTTCGTTGAACCTTACCTGGAAGCGGCTAAAACTTTAGGCGTACGCGTTACCCATATCCTTGAAACCCACCGCCAGGAGGATTTCGCCATGGGCTCCGCGTATCTAGCCGAACAAACCGGCGCACAGATAGTCAATGGCAATTTTGAGACCTTCGAGCATGGCGATATACGGCTCAATGATGGTGACAGCGTTAATGTTGGCAGCCTTACCGTAAAAGCGTTACATACACCGGGCCATACGCCGGAAAGCATGAGTTATGTGGTCTATCCACCAGACAGTGAAGCTTGGTGTGTGCTTACGGGGGATGCACTTTTTTATGGGACGACCGGACGCACAGATCTACCGGATGCGGACAAATCCATCGAAAATGCCGGCATCTTGCATGATGTTGTTAATGAGAAGCTTGCCACATTACCTGAAACCACCGTTGTTTTACCTGCCCATGGCCCCGGTTCAGTGTGTGGCAGCGGCATGGCGGAAAAACCGTACTCCACCCTCGGGGAGGAAAAGCAGTACAACGACGTCTTTACCTTAAGCCGGGAGCAATTTGCCCAGAAGAAGGGCGGCGAACGCAACCCTCGGCCGCCTTTTTTTCGGTTTATGGAACAGGTAAACAAAAAGGGCGGCTTGGCACCGTTACCGCGGACTGAAACCGTGCCGCTGCTAACCCCGGCCGAGTTTGAAAAGCAAACCCGTAATCAACGGGTTATCGATACCCGCGAACCTGAGGGGTATGCCGGGGGGCACATGGCTAAAAGCCACAGTATTTGGCTTGGTGGCTTGCCGGTGTTTGGTGGCTGGGTGAGCGACGAAAAGACGCCGGTATTTCTTATTACAGACCGCAATGAAGATATTTACGATGCCGCGAAGCAACTGGCTCGCATCGGCATTGATAACGTGGATGGTGCGCTAGCGGGAGGCTTCGGGGCTTGGCGTAGCTCAGGCTACCCCATAGCGGCGTCGGGGAGCATAACACCTGAAACGCTCCGCAAGAGTGCCAGCAACTACCAGGTGCTGGATGTTCGGGAAGACGATGAGTTTGCCGGTGGGCACATCCCGGGCGCGGTTCATATGTATGTGGGATACCTCGAGGAACGAGTCGAAGAGTTATCACTGGATACGGATCGGCCCGTGGTGGTGACCTGTGGTGTTGGTCACCGAGCCGGGCTGGGCGTGAGCATTTTGCTGAGAGCAGGTTTCACAGGCGTGCGCAATTTACTGGGTGGCATGAAAGCCTGGTATTCGCTTGAACTGCCTGTGGAATCCTAACGCTGAAGCGTTTGCCTGTAGGAAGGAGGCCTGCCTTAATAAGTGCAGAGGTGAAGCCCGCCCAAGCAAAAGGAAAGGTCAACACCAGATAAGCCAGGCCCGCCAGACTTGCGGCTGCAATAGTCGAGTCACCCACCATAGGAACAACACCCGGGCTGGCGTGCCTTCCTTGCAGGACTGCCTTCGCTGAAGCCAAAGCGTTTGGCCGGCTCACTGAGGGGCTGCATCTGATCATGCTCGTTTTCAAGCCACTCCTGTACAGCCCCAGCACGGCTTTATCCTCGTAGTGGAGGACGCTGGGCAGAAAGTCGCGGGCGATAAGCAGCAATCCAGATAGTACGCTCTTGAAGCGTTGACGGACGTGACACGGGTGTGCATCGAGGGCATGGAAGACCCGTCAATCCTCGGCTGAGCGCTGGATCGGGCTGCCTTCAATAGCGCTGGGCTGGGCATCTTCGCAAAGAACAGGTTCTCCGCCGGGGCTGACTATGTGCACACCTCATCCAGCGCCGAGGGCGAGGTGCTGTTCAAGCAGCGGTACGATGCGGATAAAACAGTGACCGCGTAGAGGCTCATAGGGGTTCTACCCCGTTACTGCGGACACTTCTAAAAAGAGGCACACTGTGCCCAAGGAGTGTTTATGAGCAAGCGAAAGAAGTACAGCCCCGAGTTCAAGCGTGAAGCGGTAGAGCAGACTCGTCAC